>DASPJQ010000910.1:0-1192 GCA_035628535.1 Flavobacteriales bacterium
CGCATAAAAAATTTGTTCTTTTTGTCCTGAATTGGAAATTGTGCTGAACGCACCTCCTACCGAATAAAACCGCGTGTTTTCATAAAAATAACCTGTGAGGTAAACATTTCCATCAGGACCCACACTGACACCCACCGCTTCATCATCTTCAATTCCGCCAATGTTTACAACCCATTGTGTTGTTCCGGTAAAATTTATTTTCAGCAAAAAACCGTCATCTTTTCCATTATTGGATCCACCATTCAGTTGTGAAGAAGGAAGGGAAGGAAAAGTTGTATTGTACTTGAATTTTCCAACAGCATATATCATTTGGTTTATGGTGTCAACGGCAATGGCATTGCCAATTTCTGCGTTTGATGATACGGCAGAAAATACAGGTAATGCCGCCCTGTTCAATCCTAACGTGTGTTGGGGAATGAGAACGATTCCCATAATGGGAATGAAAGCACGGAGGCAAAATACATGCCAGTTTTTTTTAAATAAGCAATACACGGCCAATTGGTCTGGTTAGTTTTTTCATGAGACCAAATTACTCTATCCGAAAACCAAATGCCTTACACGATTCCCCAATAAATTAGCATTATTTCACTTCTTACTTGTGCAGGTGACAATCATGTAAAATCTGTTTTAATTGATGTAAAATGAAATACACAAAAAACATGAATTTTATTCGACCAATATACGTTAAACGAAAACCGTTTTGTGATTAATTTTGACTATAAAAAAAATTTAGCCTTATGTATACGAAAACAAGCTTTTGTTTTGGCATTCGTATTTTGCCTGAATGCAACTGCGCAGCAATACAAATTCAACCATATTTCAACTGAACAGGGCCTGCCGCAAAAATATGTATATGATCTTACCGAAGACAAAATGGGCTTTTTACTGGTGGCTACAGGCGAAGGGTTATGCAGGTATGACGGAAAAGAAATTAAAACTTTTACCACTGCACACGGGCTGGTAGAAAATTTCGTAACAAAATTATTTGTGGCTTCGAATGGCGATGTATGGATTGGCCATAACCAGGGCGGTATAAGCATAAATCACAATTCAACTTTTAAAAAATTAACCTATTCAACCCGTGAACTCGGGCCTGTAACCGGCATTGTTGAAATTTCGCCAGGTTGTATTGTAGCGGCTTGTCAGAACGGGAAGGTATTTTTAAGTTACAAATCGCGTCTCCAGGTTTTCA
>DASPJQ010000911.1:0-4230 GCA_035628535.1 Flavobacteriales bacterium
TGTGAATGCCAATTCCAACATTTCCTGTTTTAGTTAAACGAAACCCTTCCAGGTTATGGGATTTAAATATCAGGTCCTGGTTATTGGTAGTTCCCAAAAAATCGCTGCCTCCACATGAGTTTCCCCCAACTGACCATTTTGCACCACCTTGGGCCAATGCAAATTGCAGGCTAGCCGTAAAAATAGCTCCACTCAAAATTAATTTCTTCATAAAATATCGGTTAAAAGTTCTTTCAAAATTACACACGCGCTAAACAATAATTGCCTGATACACGTGCTTTGGGACGAATCCCCCCTGAAATAGTGATGAGTTTTAGGCGTAAAAATTTATTTTTTTGCAGCGAAAAATGTGTTCTAAGCAACGGTTGACTTTATCCGTTAACGGACAAAATAATTTTTCTGAAAATTGAATCAGGGAATTGCACCCCAACAAATCGAATTCAAAAATAGAGCTTGGGATAGAGAACGTTAGCCAAAAAAATCACGAAATAAGTAACAACAAACCTGGTTATTCCTCTTCTTCCATTTCCTCTTCTTCAACCGAATCAGTATTTTTAAGCGCTTTCAACTTTTCCCGCAATTGATCAAGCTTATCGCTATCAATACTGTATGGATGGTCAACATCATAATCTTTTTTGGTGCGCAACCAATATTTTACCACGTTGCCGCGTTTTTTTGTTTCAATTTGCCGGGGTGGCTTATTGTCAAAAAAGTAATCAATTGAGGTAAGACCGTGTTCAAACTCATAGGTATCACCCGGTTCCATCAAAACATCGGTACTACGGCCATAACCGTACACTACAAATTCAATTACCATTTGTTCTTTTGAGTTGTTGACAACCAGCACATGCTGCATTTTCAAATCAAGGCTAATTGTTTTCCCGTTTCTTAATTTATATTCAGGTGAACCGTATACGGCATAATAGGTGTAATCATTTTTTGCGTGAACAATGTAAACACGTGAATTCATCATAATGATGCCGGTTATAATAAACGTGCCTGCAAGTCCAGCGGTGATGAACGCGGCCGCCTTTTTTTTGCGCTTCCAAAAAATCCGGAAAATAAAATACACAACCGGCAGGGCTATGCATATAGCTATGGCAATTAAAAGGGTTACATTTATAAGCATGACGATTAAAAATTTATTATTTATTCATACACTCACAGGACATGTCATAGGGATCACCAATTCCTGATAGCACAAGTGCGCCAAAATTACCGTTGCTGATGTGTTTTTGTTCAAATATAAAATTCTGACGTTTGCATGTACCGTCTTTTCTTACTGAAAACACCCAGGCTTCAATGCTGCGTGAAGTGGTAATGCCCGTGCGCTTGTTTTGGTTAATGGTCCAGTTTTTGTCAATGATCACCGCACGTTTTGGAGTTTCCTCCCAACCACCATCGTCAGCGCTTCGCTGTTTAAAGGCTGAAATCATTTGCGCACTCAGGTTTGCATCAACCATTCCTGCAGGCGGTGCGCAATTATCAATCTCTTTTTTGAGTTTGGCCAGCGCAGCAGGGGTAATAACCACATTGATTTGGCCTGTTGCTGTTGGCTGAGCGGCAAAATTTGTTAAACGGTCGCTTTTGCTTTTTCTATATGCCAGGTAAATTTCAACTTTCATTTCATAGGTACCGGCCTTGAGTTTTTTGCCCATTTCTGTTATAAGATCCCGGGCAAAATCATTTTTTGAATCGTATTCCTCACGGGCCGTAAGTGAATTATAAAAGATTTTACTTCCTCCATCATGACTCATAAAAATACCCTCAAAGAATTTAGTGCCGTTGATGTAAATTATATGTTTGTCACCTGTATATTCATGGGGGTCCTGTACTTCAGGGGCACCTTCCAGTGCACAGTAAGTGGCCATGTCAGGCTTATCCATAAACCATCGGAAATAAAGTGGGTTTTCAATGTTCCAACTGGTTGCTTTAACGGCATCGGTTTCAAATTTGTCCTTGTCTACGTCAGCCGTAAGAAAAATTATTTTTTGAGCTCTTTCAGGTGTTACCATGTTATTTTTCAGTTGTGCTTCTCTTAAATAAGCAATGCAATCGTCAATTTTTTTTATTTCATTTATCAAATTTTGGTCTGCCGGATCAATCTCCTTTAACGTTTCCAGTTTTTTTCGCTGGAATTTCAATACACCGGTTGCCTGGTACTCGCGGTCTTTGCTATTTGCCTTTAATTCTGCTATAAATTTGTCCGTTTCATCTATATACTGTTTTTTGAATGCGCTGAACTCATCAACATATTTCTTTTTCCAATCAAGGATATTCGATTTTTGATAGTTGTCCAGGCCAAGAAGCTCGGGATTAATCCGGCCTATTTCTTTAATTTCGTTTTGTGTGCGTTTTATATCAACGGTTTTTACATAAAAGTTATGGAACTTATCGGCACATGGGCAGCGGTCACTGTAATACAAGGCCACATTTGTTAAAAGGTCATCACATTTTATATCACCAAACTTTAATCCCTGCCACATGGCCTGTACATTTTTATACCGTACAAGTACCGAGTCAACAAGTGCCGAGGCTTTTTTCGTGTCTTCAAATTTTGGAGCAATCTCGACAAGTTTCTGTTCATAAAGTTTAAGACTGGTTTCATATTCTTCAAGGTCCCATTTTGGATCTTTTGATTTAATGGAAACTATGCCATTTTTTATTTTTTCACAGGGATCGGTAAGCAACGCATGCCGTTCAGTACTTGTTGCGAAATAATTCACATCAGGATATTTTTCCAATGATGCGTTGGCATTGGCGATCGCTTTTTCCACAAGCAGAATATCGTCTTTTGCAGGGCTTTTCTCAATTTTTTTTGCATGCCTTTCGTCCTTATCAGGTATTTTAGTAATAAGCCCAAGCTGTGAAAAGCAATGGGAGGTAAGCAAAAAAGCAAATAGCAGTAATTTAATTTTCATGCAACTTTTAATTTTAAAAGGATATAGCGTTGTCTTAAAGTAAATTTTTTCAATTATTTTCCAACAAGATTACAATCACATTCAAAGCCTTCTGTTTCATAAGCTCGTTTTACACCATCCCACATACTGGAATAATAGTTGCTGCCATCGCCATATAATTCACTGGCCAGTGTAATGCCCGGTTCACCATATCCTGATGGGGTTTTTTCCTGCGATACGGTACCACCCAATAAAACGCATTCACCCGATTTGGTTTTTATGACACCCCACACATTGGCATAGCGAGAGGTAACAATTCCAGCCCGATTTTTTGCATACTGCCATCCTGCATCCAGGGTGCTTATCATTACAACTGTTTCGCCTGGATTAAGCACTGCTTTTTTCCATGCGGCAGCAATTTCAGCATTTCCTGTATTGGGTTTTGGTATGCGAATTTCAGAGGCCCTTTTCTTTTTAATTTTTTTAAATTTGGCTTCAAAAGCCGCAAGTCCATCGCTATAATCAATTTCAAATTCAAGTTTCTTCGTGCCGAAGCTCACTTTTATTTTTTTATCGGCAAATTGGCCACGCACCCTTAATGAGGATAAAATATGCTCAGTTACGCGCAAGGCTTCATAACCGGTAGGGCTTGGCGTTGGTTGGTCAGGATCGGGAATAATGGCAAATGTATAATAGGATAAATATTCGCTCTTATTTTCAGCACTCCCTGTGAAGTAACTGCTTTGTTCCTGTACCGACTCGTTAATGAAAAGCTGATACCTATAGCGCGGCTCCTGATGCCCGTCCATGTACCAGATCGCATAAACACTTTCGCCCGCTTTAAAAGTGGTTTTAAAATCTTCTTCTTTTTCCTGCCCGATTACGATGGGTTTATTACTCAACAGAACCTGATTTACATGTTTTTTATGGAACTCGCTGGTATATACATTTTCATTCATGTATTTTTCAAATTTTTGATTGAGGTCTTCAAATTTGGCGAGCATTTCTTTATAAACACTAAATTGAGGGAAAAGTTTATTGATATCGGTGCAATAAGCGATCCCTGTTTCAACAAGTTCCCGGTTCATTTTTTCTGCCGCGCTGGCCCGGTCTTTTTCAAGCGATTCGGCCAGGTTTTTCTCAACAAATGCAGGAAGTCCTTCGTAAAATGCAACTAATTTTTTATAGTAATAATCATCTTTTAAATCAGTATAAGCGGCAATGCCATCTTCCATTTTTTTCTTTGTTTCTTCGTAATTCAAATCCTGCATTATTTTAGAAAAATTTTTGTACTCATGCAGGTTTTTAAAATTATCAAAGGTCACCGTGT
>DASPJQ010000912.1:0-5193 GCA_035628535.1 Flavobacteriales bacterium
CGAGATAAGCGTTTACCTTGAAACCACCCAGCCCATTGAATGCGACAAACCGGTTATTTATTTTTATCCGCCCGTTACAACGGCTGTTAGTGTTGCGTTGAACATTAAAGGAAAAGCCAGTTTTACGTATCCGCCCTACCACCATTCCAACGGCAGTGATTCCGCAAAAGACGGCTGGAATTTTGTGGCTGATCCGGATGGAACCCTTCATATGAACAACAAAGAGTACAATTATTTGTTCTGGGATTCGCATACCGTGCTTGATGAAAAAGAGCTGAATTTTGACAAAGGGTTTATAGTGGAATCAACAAAACTGGTTCTGTTTTTTGAAGAGAAATTAAGCGAAATGGGTTTTACTTCCATAGAACAAGCCGACTTTATTACGTATTGGTGTCCACGCATGTTGGAAAACCAGCGCAACTTCATTTATTTTATTTTTAATGATGCCTGCAATGCATACGCTGACCTTGAAATCACGCCTAAACCTGACAATATGCTTAGGGTATACATGCTATGGCAGGATGCCGGTGTAAAAACGGTTGAGCCCGAAGCGCAAATACTTACTGCCCTAAAGCGCGGTGGTTTTACTGTATTGGAATGGGGAGGTATTGAAATGGACCCGTCACCTGAAATCAAATGAGAATTTGTATCAAAATCGTACAGCCCTAAAACCTTCTGAAGCAAGTATTTTCTGATTAAAAAACCGGTTGCATTTTTGCCGAAAAATTATTTTTGGCTTCCATTGTCCAAGCGCAAAATTAATTTACCTTAGAAACAATGGAACTAAATCCTGAGCGAGCGCTGGAAATATTGAAACGTACCCCAGGCGTATTGCACAACATGTTGCACGGTTTACCCGATGCATGGACAAAAGTCAATGAAGGTCCTGATACCTGGTCGGCCTACGATGTGGTGGGACATTTAATCCATGGCGAAAAAACCGATTGGGTTCCGCGTCTGAAAATTATGCTGGGTAACGACAACAATAAAACATTTAGGCCTTTTGACCGGTTTGCCCAATTTAAAGACAGCGAGGGCAAGCCCCTGAACTTTTTATTGGAAGAATTTAACGTGCTGTGTGTGCAAAATATTGAAACACTCAAAACAATTGGTGTTAACACGTCAATGTATCAGATGGAGGGAATTCATCCTGATTTCGGAAAAGTCACTGTAAAGGAATTGCTTGCTGCATGGGTGGTGCATGATTTGGGTCATATTGCACAAATAAGCCGTATTATGGCCAAACAATTAAAGATTGAAACCGGGCCATGGCAGGAATACCTGCCGGTTTTAAACCGTTAAACCATGAAAAAACAACCAGGAATTAATAAACGTGTCAGGCTAAGTTTTTCAAAACAAAAGTTTATGAAACACATTGGCGCCAGGCTGAAAAAAGCCGAAGGTGGCTTTTGTGAAATTCATGTTTCGTATAATACCATGTTGACACAGCAAAACGAATTTTTTCATGCCGGTGTAATCGGTACACTGGCCGATACGGCCGCAGGTTATGCAGCGTACACGCTGATGGAAGAAAATGCAGCAGTATTAACGGTTGAATTCAAATTAAATTTATTGGCTCCGGCTAAAGGCCAGACGTTAATTGCCCGTTCAGCTGTAATAAAGGCAGGGAAAACGCTGACTGTTTGCAACAGCGAGGTATTTATAAAAACCGGAAGAAAAGAAAACCTTTGTTCAACAGCAACGGTTACATTAATTGCCTTATATAATTATAAAAAGTAGATAAAAATGAAAAAACTGGCTTTATGGTGTGTGGCGTTGACAACGCTTGTTTCATGCAGTGAAAAAAAAGAAACGGAAAATGCGAAAACCGATCGGGAAACTGAAGCACAAGGCTACGATTCAGCACTGGCCAAACGCCTTGGTGCCGATGAACATGGTATGCGTAAATATGTAATGGCTTTTTTAATTCGGGGTGATTCGGCCATTACCGACACGGTCAAGAAAAAAGAACTGATGGAAGCGCATTTGAAAAACATTGGCCGCATGGCCAAAGAAGGAAAATTATCGGTAGCCGGTCCTTTTCTGGATGATCAACCCATCAGGGGTATTTATATATTTAATGTAGAAACCATTGAAGAGGCTCGGACGCTTACCGAAACCGATCCGGCCATACAGGCGGGTACGCTTAAAATGGAATTACACCCATGGTATGGGTCGGCAGGTATTTTTGAAGTAAACAACATTCATAACCGCATTACCAAAGAAAGCCTGACCGAGTAAGTAAACTACAAAAATATGGAACTTCCTTCGGGGCTTTATATAGTTGAGTACAATTCATCGCACCACCATGCTTTCAAAGACATCAATGCAGCGTGGATCAAAGAAGATTTTGTGATGGAAAAAACCGATGAGGAAGTTTTGGATGACCCTGAAAAATACATTCTGAATGATGGCGGAATAATTTTAATGGCTATTTATAAGGACGAACCGGTTGGTACCTGTGCATTGATCAATGAGGGACATGGCCGGTATGAATTGACCAAAATGGGTGTTTACAAACAATTTCGGGGCAACAAAATTGGTTATTACCTGGGTAAAACCATTATTGAGAAAGCCAGGCAACTTGGTGCAAAAAAAATAATACTGCATTCAAACACCAAAGGTTCGGCAAAGGCGGTAGAATTATACAGGCAATTGGGATTTGAAGAAGTTCCGTTGGGCAATGCCCCGTGGGCCCGTGCTGATATTAAAATGGAATTGAATTTTTAATTTTGGTGTACGCCAACGCCAGCAGGAACCGTATTTCTACGGCAGTTATACTGCGAGTTAGTTTCAAAACGGTTCACAATCAGCAGAAGCTTAATTTACATTGACACATTATTGCGTTGTAAAAAAATAGGTATATTAAGCCGTTTTTGTAACGCATTATCATGTCAAAATCTGTCATTATTCTTGGGGGTGGAGTAGCCGGCCTGAGTGCCGCCCATGAACTGCTCCATCGTGGGTTCATCGTAAAAGTTTTCGAGCATAAACCTGTTCCGGGAGGTAAAGCGCGTAGCGTATTGTTTAAAGGAAGCGGTACCGATGGACGTGCCGATTTACCCGGTGAACACGGTTTCCGTTTTTTTCCGCGCTTTTATAAGCATTTACCCCAAACCATGAAGGAAATTCCGCTGGGTAACGGTAAAACTGTTTTTGACAACCTTGTTGATGCAACACGTATATATGTGGCCCGTTATGACGCTCCGGGTATTGTTATGAGCTCGCGGTTTCCAAGATCGCTTGCGGACCTTGAAGTAATACTCAAGGATATGTTTGATACCAATTATGGACTCAAGCCGGGTGAAGCAAAAATTTTTGCGCGTAAAATATGGCAGCTTATGACCAGTTGCCCCGAGCGCAGGCTGACCGAGTACGAAAAAATTGGCTGGTGGGACTTTATTGAAGCCACCGGAAAAAGCGAAGCTTATCAAACTTTGCTTGCTTCAGGGTTAACGCGTACGCTGGTTGCTGCACAGCCAAAATTGGCCAGCACCCGCACCGGTGGCGATATAATGTTGCAATTGATGTTTGACATTGCCACCCCGGGGGGCAGTTCTGATCGGGTGCTTAATGGCCCAACCAACGATGTGTGGATCAATCCCTGGTTAAAATACCTGCATGAAAGGTTTAAAAATAATTTTGAATACCACCTTGATCATGAACTGGAGGACATTTTTTGTGATACCGTCAATAAAAAAATCACAAAAGTTACAGTGAAGAAACTCACGCGTGACACGAATCACATTATTACCGCTAAAAGCAATGCCATTGAGGTAACGGGCGATTATTTTATAGCCGCATTGCCGGTTGAAATCATGGCCGATAAGGTAACAGGCGATATGCTTAAAGTAGATCCAACGCTTGAAAACATTAAAACGCTTAAACCGAGTGTCAGTTGGATGAACGGAATACAGTTTTACCTGAATAAAAATGTGAAAATTGATCATGGACACACCATTTATGTAAATACACAATGGGCACTTACTTCCATTAGTCAAATACAGTTTTGGCAAAATTTTGATATTGCAAAACATGGAAACGGTAAAGTGAAAGGAATACTTTCAGTAGATGTAAGCGATTGGTATGCAAAAGGACTTATTCAGCAAAAGGAAGCACGCAACTGTTCGCGCCAGGAAATTAAAGATGAAATTTGGGCGCAGCTAAAAAAGAGTTTAAATTACCAGGAAGAAATCCTAAAGGATGAATACCTGGAGACCTGGTTTCTTGACCCCGATATTCTTACGCCTGATGAAGACCGTCCGCATGAAAATGTAAACCTTGAGCCTTTGCTCGTGAACCGTGCAGGCACCTGGGCCCTCAGGCCAACAGCGCATACACTTATCAGCAACTTTATGTTGGCATCAGATTATGTCCAAACATACACCGACCTTGCTACCATGGAAGGGGCGAACGAAGCGGCACGCAGAGCCGTTAACAGCATTATACAGGACAGTGGTGTTGAACAGCCTTATTGCCAGATATGGAATTTGCATGAACCCGATATTTTGGCTATATGGCGTTGGGCCGATAAGGAAAAATTTGACAAAGGCTTGCCTTGGGACGGAAAAATTTCTTTTTTTAGAAATTTACGCATCAGGATTAAATTGTTATTTAAAAAAATAGTTGGATAAAAAAATGGATGCGCTGCTAAATTTAAAAGACTATACGGTTGAAGAACACGTATTTTTTGCAACCGGCTGCCTGTTGTGGGTGTTTACATATGTTATGGTTATACGGGCCATTGTGAAGGAGAAGTTTGTAGAAATTCCCATTGTTTGCGTGCTGGCCAATTTTGCCTGGGAGTTTTTATGGAGTTTTGTGTTTAAAACCAACATGGGTGAATTGTATGTTTGGGGATACCGCTTATGGTTTTTCCTTGACTGCTTTATAATATACGGTTTATTCCGTTATGGATGGAAGCAACTTACTACACCGTATTTGATTAAACATTATATTCCTTTGTTAATTTTCGGTTTGGCTTGCTGGTTCTGGAACCTGTATTATTATATCGGTATATGGGACGCTCCTGTTACCCACATGGGTGCCAATTCGGGATATATTTTAAATGTGTTTATGAGCTTGCTGTACCCGCTGCTTTTATTATCAAGGCCAACAACAGCGGGATTTTCGTGGTTATCGGCCTGGTTCAAAGGCGTAGGCACAATTCTTATCAGCGTGTTCTGCTTTTTG
>DASPJQ010000913.1:0-2155 GCA_035628535.1 Flavobacteriales bacterium
GCTGCATTTAACGGTATGCCCGTGGATTTTACCATTTATGATGCGTTTGGAAATAGTGCATACTCAGCTTCCGTTACGGGAGGTGGTACGCAAACGTTTGACATATCAGCTTATGCAAATGGCGTTTATATGGTCGAAGCATTAACAGGCCAGGAACGCATAACGAGCCGTTTTCTTATTGCCCGTTAATAATTTTTTATTTTATTATGAAAATAACCCGTGGTTTCTCACTGCGGGTTATTATTTTTCAATTTGAGAAATTGTTTCGTGCTCATTTTCATTTAAAAATTTAACGTATTTAGTTCGTCCTTTAAAATCTTGGGTTAATCTAAACTATTTTTCACCACCTCATTTTTACCGAAACTTTTACATGATTTTGTGTTTATTTTACATCAGGCAAATATTACGGTAATGACATGTGCTTGCGGAATGGTTTTTGCAAGTCATTTCATGTCATTAAGGTGAAATATGCTAAACGAGGAGAGATTAGAAATGACAAAACATAACTGGAAACAGGTAGATGCCCGCGAATTTTGGGGAAAAATAGCCCCTGCCGAACATTTGGTTCAGGTATATGATTCAAAGGAAATATTTTTGGAAACACTTACCGGTTTTGTGGGTACAGGTATAAATGCAGGCGATTCAGTAATTATTATAGCAACCAGTAAAAACCTTGGCTTGCTTTATGACCGGCTTATTGGCCATGGTATCAACATCAATTCACTCATTTCTGAAAATAAATTTATTCCTCTTAATGCCGAGGAGGCTCTTAACACATTCATGCATAATGGCATGCCTAACCCTGACCTGTTTGATCAACTTATTGGTGGGTTATATGCAAAAGCTTTAAAGGGTAGCAAAAAGGTACGCGCTTTTGGCGAATTGGTGGCCCTGTTATGGGAAAACGGGAACCGTGCCGGTAGCGTTAAATTGGAGTCATTGTGGGACCATTTCTGCCGGAAAAATGCCCTCACTTTGTTTTGCGCTTATGAAAAAAGCCTGTTCAAACCAAATACCGATGATTATTTGGACGGCCTTTGCTTATGCCATACAAAAGTTATTGCCGGTGATAAAAAAATAAACAATGCCGTGCGGTACCGCAATACCGACCTAAATTTATTCGAAATAAAATAAGCTTACCGGTTTATTACTTCCATATCCGAAAGAGGATAACTTCCCGTTGTGAGTGTGAAATTGCATTCTTCAATATAAGGCACAAGATCCAACAGGAAATTTGTTTTCAACTTGAATTTTTTTACGGGAATTTTATCTACAACCATTGATTTTTCCTGGTGGGTACGGTCAACCGCATAAACGGTAATATATGTTTCTTTTCCATAATAAACACGAATAGCAAGAATCTCGTATTGGTCGGGATTGTAATTTTCAATGTGTTCGCTGCAAAATGCGTTGAACGAACTCCCGGGTTTGAATTTTACCGACATGGCACCGCCCAGGTCGTCTTTAATATTGGTATCAGAATCTAACTGCATATCGGGATAATTATAACCATAAAAAAATTCCCTGAAATTCATCTCCAGTCTTATTATAAAACTAAAATTGGAAAAAAAATGCTGCAAAAACCTTACACTATACAGTGTATTGTTTACACAATTCGTACTTCTTTACGGTTTGCGCAAACCGTACGCAAGCATTAACCACGAGGCGATAAAACAAAGTCCACCTGCCGGTGTTACCGGGCCAATAGCCGGCTTTATTGAGGTTAAACCGGTTAAGTCAACAGTACTCAAGAAATACAATGAGCCCGAAAATAAAACTATACCAAGCAACATAAAAATGACGGCCAGCCTTAAACGCTTGGGATCAAAACCGCTTGCCCAAAAAGCTAAAACCATAAGAGCAAAAGCATGAAACAAATGATATTTTACCCCTTTTTCAAATACGTCAAGTTTATAGGCTGCGTCCTGTACCGAATGTATTTTAAACGCGTCTTTGAGACCGTGGGCAGCAAAAGCGCCAAGAATAATGCCAAACGCTATGAGATAGCAGGCCGCTTGAAACAGTTTTTTATTCATACGTTTAATTTTAAATATTTTCCAGTGCGTTATTGTCAAACACCTAATCAGTTAATCCGGTTAATAACTGCTTAACCGTTTTATTAAAAACCGGGTGAACAAGCTCCTCATTAATTTCA
>DASPJQ010000914.1:0-3449 GCA_035628535.1 Flavobacteriales bacterium
GTTCACGTAAACGTTCCATAGCAGGACGCGCATGACCAACTCCGGGAAAAATTATTTTATCGCACTTATGCAGTTCATCGGCATGTAACAATACGTTACCGCTGAATCCAAGGCGCTGCAAAGCAAACTGCACCGATTGTACATTTCCTGCGTTATAGTCTATTATTCCAATTTTCATTATTTTTTTTGACACAGAGGCACTGTGAAACAGTGTTGCACAGAGGTATTAAACACTTTCATTATAAAACTCCTTTGGTGCTCGGTAAACTGTTATTCGCGTCATCGCGTTTTTTAGCCATTTTAAGGGCTTTTGCAAACGCTTTGAAAATCGCCTCTATTTTGTGGTGTTCATTTGTTCCCATTGCTCTTATATTCACATTCATGAGCGCATTATCGCTTAACGATTTGAAAAAATGCATGAACATTTCGGTAGGCATTTCACCTATTTTTTCACGCTTGAATTCGGCATCCCATACCAGCCAGGGGCGACCGGCAAAATCAAGGCTTACGTGCGCCTCGCAATCATCCATGGGAAGGCAAAAACCGTAACGCTCTATTCCTTTTTTATTACCAATGGCTTCTTTTAGGGCGCTGCCCAAAGCAAGCGCAGTGTCTTCAATAGTATGGTGCTCATCAATGTGCAAATCACCTTTAACCTGTATGACCAAATCGGTAAGCGAATGCTTGCCCAGTTGCTCCAGCATGTGATCAAAAAAGCCAAGCCCTGTTTGAATTGCGCATTTTCCTTCGCCATCAAGGTTCACTTCAACCATGACTTGCGTTTCATTGGTGTTTCGTTCAATTTTTGCCCTTCGTTGTGGCAATTTCAGGAACGTATAAATTTCTTCCCAGTCTTCGGTTTGGACAGCAACAGCATTTTTAATCCTTTCCTCCATGAAATCTGTTTCGTCTTTTTCAGATAATTTACCCGACTTGTTAAGCCAAATACATTTACAACCAAGGTTGGCAGCCAGTTTTACATCGGTTAACCGGTCGCCAATCACAAATGAGTTTTTTAAATCATATTGCCCGTCCATATAACCCGTAAGCATGGCTATGCCGGGTTTGCGCGTGGGTAAATTGTCTTTTGGAAAACTTCTGTCAATGTGCACGGCCGCAAATCTTACACCCACTGACATAAACGTGTTAAGAATGTGTTTTTGGATGGGTTCAAAAATTTCCAATGGGTAACCTGGTGTACCCAATCCGTCCTGATTGGTGACCATAACCAATTCATAATTTGTTTCACCGGCAATTTTTGACAACCAGTTAAGACACCCGGGATAAAATTCCAGTTTTTCCCAGGCATCAACCTGGCAGGTTACGGACGGTTCAATAATCATGGTACCATCCCTATCAATAAACAATACCTTTTTCATCGTATATATTCTTTTAAAGCTTCAACCAGCGCACTGTTTTCTGCAGGCGTGCCTATTGTGATACGCAGGCAATTTTCACACTGCTCAACAGTTGAACGGTTACGCACCACGATACCTTTTTCAAGCAGCTTTTTATAAAGAGCAGATGCCTCATTGAACTTAGCAAGGATAAAATTGGCATCGCTTGGATAAACCTTTTGGGCGAGCTTTTGGTCAATTAGTGTTTTTGACAGTATGTCCCTTTCCTGAACCGTTATTTTTATCTGCTCATTGACCGTTGCAATATTTTCCAACGCGCTTAATGCAATTTCCTGCGAAGGCTGGCTGATATTATACGGAGGTTTAACGTTGTTCATTAATTCAACAATCACTGTGGTTGAAAAAGCCATACCCAGCCTGATTCCTGCCAGGCCCCATGCTTTTGAAAATGTTTGCAGCACAACAAGGTTTTCATACTCGGTAAGTAAACGTATGTAAGAACGCTGGCGCGAATAATTCACATACGCCTCGTCAATTACCACCACTCCCCGAAAATTATTTAAAATGAATTCCACATCGTCAAAGTGCATTGCATTGCCGGTGGGATTGTTGGGGGAGCAAATGAACAGTAATTTGGTTTGACCAGTAACGGCTTTTATAATTGCCGGAACATCCAGTTGAAAATCTGGCGTCAGGTTAACTGAAATAACGGGTACATTGTTAATATCAGCCGATACTTTATACATGCCATATGTTGGCGGGCAAATGAGCACATTGTCAATTCCGGGTTCGCAAAAAATACGCATCAATAAATCAATGGCTTCATCGCTTCCGTTGCCTAAAAAAATATGCTGGGTGGGAACACCTTTTATATTGCTTATTGCCGCCTTGAGTTTTTCCTGCATGGGATCAGGATACCTGTTGTAGTGTTTGGCGTATGGCGATCCGAATGCGTTTTCATTTGCATCAAGGTACACCCTGGCCAGGCCCTTGAATTCATCGCGTGCACTGGAATAAGGTTTTAATTTTAATATGGAAGGCCTGACCAAATCGGTAATTTCCATTTCAATCATTTTTATTTAATTTTTTCAAGCGCACGCTAACAGCATTTTTATGTGCGCGCAGTCCTTCAGCCTCAGCCATAATTTCAATGCTTGGCCCCAACGATTGCAATCCTTTTGGCGAAATGCGCTGAAACGTTATTTTTTTTACAAAACTATCAAGTGAAACACCGCTGTAGGCTTTTGCATAACCGCTGGTAGGAAGCGTATGGTTTGTGCCTGAGGCGTAGTCACCCGCACTTTCAGGCGTATAATGGCCAAGAAAAACCGATCCGGCATTCACAATCTCGTCAATATAATCACCTTCATCTAAAACCGACACAATCAAATGTTCGGGTGCATAAAAATTAATCAGTTCTATGGCCGTTTTTTTATCGGGCACCAATATGATGCGCGAATGCTGCAGGGCTGCCGTTGCTGTAGTTACCCTTGGGAGTTCTTTCAGCTGTTCCATAATGGAATCGGCAACTTTTTCTGCGAATGACTCGGTATAGGTTACCAGTATGACCTGGCTGTCGGCACCATGTTCGGCCTGTGAAAGCAAGTCGGCCGCCACAAAATCAGGATCGGCCGAATCATCGGCAAGCACCAATACTTCAGAGGGACCTGCAGGCATATCAATGGCTACACCTTTAAGCAGGCTGTACCGCTTGGCTGCGGTCACGTACTGGTTACCTGGGCCAAATATTTTGTGCACTTTTGGAATGCTTTCGGTACCAAAGGTCATAGCGGCTATGGATTGAATGCCCCCGGCCTTAAATACTTTTGTCACCCCTGCAACCTGCGCTGCATATAAAATGGCATGATGGATCTTTCCGTCTATATCCGGTGGAGAACAAATAACAATTTCTTTGCAGCCGGCCAATTTTGCCGGCACTCCCAGCATCAGCACGGTTGAAAACAAGGGGGCGGTTCCTCCCGGAATATACAAACCAACGCTTTCAATGGCTTTGCTCTCGCGCCAGCACGTTACACCAGGTATAGTATCAATCATTCTAACCTCATCTCGTTGTGACAAATGAAATTTTTC
>DASPJQ010000915.1:0-12303 GCA_035628535.1 Flavobacteriales bacterium
CTTTAGGTTCCATTGTATATTTTAAACGCACCGGAATGTTTTTTTCGCGGGCCGGGTGAATGGTTGCGGGATGTAAAATTTTTGCACCAAAATAAGCCAGCTCGGCCGCCTCATCAAAACTCAATTCGCGTACGGGATGTGTCTTGTCCACTATACGCGGATCATTGTTATGCATGCCGTCAATATCGGTCCAAATCTGTATCTCGTCAACGCCCAATACAGCGCCAACAATGGATGCGGTATAATCGCTCCCGCCACGCTTTAAATTATCAATGTTGCCGTATGAGTTGCGGCAAATAAACCCCTGTGTTACATAAATGGTGTTTACCGAGTGGCGGTTTACCAGCGCCTCAATGCCTGTTTTAATGGCTTCCATGTCCGGTTCAGCATGGTCGTCAATGCGCATAAAATCCAGTGCGTTTACCAACTGAACATTTAAGCCCGCCTCCTTTAAATAAAATGTAAACAGGTTGGTTGACCATATTTCGCCAAAGGCCACAATGTCGTTTTCATGCTGGCGGTTGAACCCATTTTCGGTATACCCGTTAAGGGTCGTAAAACTGTTATCAATAAATTGATGTGCGGTCTTTTTCAATTCAGTATTGGTCAGGAGCTCATCAACCACGGCCGTATATTTTGCATGCAACTCCTTAATTTTTTCTTTTGCTTCGTTTTTTTTTGCCTGTGCCAATAACCCTGATATTTCTAATAAGGCATTGGTTGTTTTACTCATGGCCGAAAGCACGACCAGCTTGGTATTCCCATCGTTTACAATGTTAGCCACCTCGCGTATACGTTGCGCGCTTCCTACCGAGGTTCCACCAAATTTCATGACTTCAAACGTGTTCATTTAATTTAATATTTAGAAATTTAAAATTAGCTATTCAAAAGTTTACCATTCAAAATTTAAGTTTTGGAATCAATTACTGAATTTTTAAATTTCTAAATCTTAAATTATCCAATAACTGTTCCCGATCAACTTTTCCAAATCGACCTGCAAATAAAATAATAAATGTGTGATTACCGCAGGACGAGTTGTTCAAGTTCTACACCGCTTTTCTCAAGAATTGAGAAATAGGTGTCCATCTTTTGTTTATTCTTCCAGGGGTAGAATGGAGCGCGGAAATTGTTTTGGCAATAACCCATGCGGTACATGGCGGTTTTTACCGGAACCGGGTTGGTATCAATAAAATTTGCATTAAACAAATCAAGGTATTGGTGGTGAATTTCTTTTGACGAGTCAAGATCGCCTGCCAAAGCCATTGAACACATATTGGCCATAACAGCCGGTATAATGTTGGCCGCAACCGAAATAACGCCATGGCCACCCAGTGCAATGGTTGAATAAGCCAGTGCATCATCGCCACTGTACACTTTGAATCCTTTGGGGGCTTTTTGTATGATTTCAACAATCTGGTCAAGGTTGCCTGATGCCTCTTTTACCGCTGTAATGTTTTTGCAGGTATGCGCCAATTCAACAATCAATGATGGTGTCATGTTGTAACCGGTACGGCCGGGCACATTGTACACAATTATGGGTATGTTAACAGCAGCGTCAACCGCAGCAAAATGCTGCAGCAAAAATTCGTCAGACGGTTTGTTGTAATATGGATTAATGATCAGCAAACCATCGGCACCTGCTTCCTGCGCTGTTTTACTTAAATGAATGGTTTTTTTGGTAACCAATGTACCCGTACCGGCAATAACCGGGATGCGTTTTTTGACAAGATTCACCGCACAGGTTACCAGGTCGCGCAGTTCTTCGGCTTCAAGAGCATATCCCTCGCCTGTTGTTCCGGCAACCACTACTCCGTTTGTCCCATTGTCTAAATGGAACCTCACCAGGTCTTCAAAAGCCTGAAAGTCAATTGACTCATCGGCCTGAAAGGGGGTGATAACTGCTACTATTGAGCCGTTAAGGTTTTGCATGGCTGATCTTTTTCAAAAAATTTTCAGCAAAATTACACAGAAGATTTGCGAGTTTAAGTTTTTTTTATACATTTGAGCTGAATTTTAACTTTTTGTTATAATCCTAACATGTTAAGTATACCCGAAGTTGTCGAGGAAATCATCCGCAAAATGCCTTTCATTGAGGAAGCATTGGCCGATAACCTTATTAATGTATCATCACTTGCGCGGCAAATTTTACCCGAGATACGCGACAAGGTAAAACGCGATGTAAAAGAAGCTGCGGTGGTTATGGCCATCAAACGCATGGAGCCTGGCGCTTACCGAAAAATGCAAAGTAAAATCAACAATTTCCTCATTAACATTGGTGATGTTGTTGTACGCAGCAATCTGGCCGAATCAACGTACAGCAACTCGGCACGGTTGTTTCAAAAACAGGCTGAACTCCTGAACAAAACCAGCACCAAAAAAGAGTCGTTCTGTACATTTTCACAAGGGGTAAATGAATCCACCATTATAATCAGCAACGACCTCCAGGATGAACTTACCACACTCATGGTGGGTGAAAACTGCGTGAGTTCCAATAAAGGTCTGTCGTCCATAACGTTGAAGTTGCCCAAGGAAAACACGCAAATTTCAGGTATCTATTATTACATATTGAAAAAACTTGCCTGGGAAAACATCAACATTGTTGAGATTATTTCCACTACGCATGAGTTCACGTTAATTGTGCGTGACGAGGACATTGATCGCGCTTTCTCCATTATGATGCGTATTAAGAAGCCTTAACCGTTATTTAACCGCAAAGGTCGCAAAGCCACTATAGGGCCGCAAAGGAAATGCAAGCAATCGCTTTTTACATTTTACTTCCATTTATTTATTTGTTCATGGCCATTCCTTATCCGCTATTTTACGGGTTAAGCGACTTTGTGTTTTTCATCGTGTATTATGTTGTTGGCTACCGCAAAAAAGTGGTGTTTGCCAATTTACGGAATGCCTTCCCTGAAAAATCAGAAGGGGATATACAAAAGCTTGCACGCAAATTTTATCGCCACCTGTGCGATGTTTTTCTTGAGATGTTTAAAACACTTACCATTCGCAGGTCGGTCATGGTCAAACGGTGCAAAATTTCGCCCCAGGCCAGGGCCTTATTTGATAATTACGCAGCGCAAAACAGAAGTTTTATTGCCATATTGGGGCATTGGGGTAACTGGGAGTGGGCATCAAGTACGTTTCCCCTGCAATGCAAGCACCAGCTTTACATGATCTATCACCCCATCAGCAACCCGTATTTTGAATGGCTCACCAAAAAATTGCGCACCCGTTTTGGCAATAAGGTAGTACCCATGCAGGACACGTTTAAAACTATGCTGGCAATGCGCGAT
Organism: Flavobacteriales bacterium; assembly: GCA_035628535.1. Classification (GTDB taxonomy): domain Bacteria; phylum Bacteroidota; class Bacteroidia; order Flavobacteriales_D; family UBA2798; genus DASPJQ01. The sequence continues at coordinate 3,294 of DASPJQ010000915.1, forward strand.
GAATTGAATGTATTTGGATTTATTGGTGATCAAACCCCGCCACCCGAAGGCGCTTACTGGACAACGTTCTTAAACCAGGACACACCGGTTTACCAGGGTACCGAAAAAATAGCGCGCAAATTAAACCGCCCGGTCGTATACATAAGCATCAGAAAATACCGCAGAGGCCATTATGAAATTTTTGCCGAAACGCTTTTTGAAAATCCGGCACAAACCAAAGAAGGGGAAATTACCGAAACACATACACGCAAGCTGGAACAGGACATTTTAAGTATGCCTGAGACCTGGTTATGGAGCCATAGGCGGTGGAAACATGCAAGGAAAAAATAAGTCCAGCCGTTCTTCGTGATCAGCAGGGTGCGCTAATCGTTGTTCGTTCTTGGCCTATTGGCCGCAATGACTTTTTAAGAAACCGTTTTTGAATAGAAGGCCAGAGCACTGTTATTTCAATAGGCCGATTGCATTGGAGAAATTCAATTCATGAAAAAACGAATTTTTAAACGATACAACCGAATATGAAATTTTAAATCCGGCATTCTCACCAAAAAAATTCAGGTGCAGGGTAACCGGCAATGCTATGCCTTTATAATAAGTAGCGCTTCTGCGTGCGATGGAAATGCATGAACAGTTAAACGTTTGGCGTTCAAAAACCGAAACCCACTGCTTACCACAAATTGAAGTGTTTTATGCCCTAACCCATATCCCCCTCAAGGCCAACTGACGTATACCTGAGTTTATGAAAGTCCGTGCTTGAATGCACACCTTCGCCACCCAACACGGCAAATGACTTTACATACGGCAGGTGTACCGCAAAGTTTTTATACCTGCCTGTAAAAGCCCCGTTGAAGGAGGCCGCACCTGATTTTGGCTCGAACACAAAGCCAAGTCCGGTTGAACAATACATTTTCAGTTCTTCGGCTGATTGGCAAAAGCCGTTGACAGGCTTTAAAGCTATTACGGGAAACAGGTATGCCATAAGCCATTTTCTCATTTGTTAAAATGAATTTATTTTGTATAACGCAATTATCGCTTAAATGGGGGGCAAGCGCCAATATATTTTGTATCAACTATTTGGTACTCCTTAAATGCTTGCCGCATATATACACCCACAACCTTAAATCAACAATGCCCGGGACGACTCATTCACATTATCCAAACTCAAGTACACACCCTTTTAACAAATGACTTATTCATGCACCCCATTCCCTAAACAACGGGGAACGAGGAACGGGGCAACGACCCTATTAACTTCACCTTGTTCAAACTAAGGCACCAGCCTAAAAAATCCTGCCTTTACACTTCCTAATTTAGAACAATCCCCAACCATGGGACTAAAACGCTATTGGCACAAAAACGCAACATATTAAAAAATCCTGTTGAAGAGGAAAAACCCGTTCAGCATAATGAGGTTGAACTTGACGTAAAACCAAAAAAAGAAAAGGAAAAAGTCAATCGTCTTAAAAAAGGCGAGGAGCCCGAAAAAGAGGAAAAGGAAAAGAAACCCAGGCGCGAGCGCGAGCCACAACCAAAACGCAATTATTTTGCTTTCGTAAAAGATGAGCGTTTTAAAAAAATTACGGGTGCTTTTTTAATGCTTTGCTCATTTTATTTTGTTGTTGCATTCACTTCGTATTTATTTACCTGGCAAAGCGACCAGGACAAGGCCGATTCATTCGGTTTTTTCAGGCTTATTTTTTCCAGCAAGGAGGTAACCGTTGAAAACTGGCTGGGTAAACTGGGAGCGGCCGTTTCGCATTTGTTCATATTCCGCGGTTTTGGTTTGGCTTCCTATGTTTTTGTCTTGTTGAGTTTTGTATTCGGGTTTAAAATCCTGACCGGGGTTAGTTTGTTGCCCATACGCAGGCTGGTGCGTGTAAGCATGTTGCTGCTGGTATTGGCCAGCATTACGCTCGCTTACATTTTCCGCAATACCGATTTGTTGTTTGTAGGCGGGGCTTTTGGGTTTCATGTGAACGAATGGCTCATTGCCGCCATTGGAAAAATAGGCACACTCCTGCTCATTGGTTTTGCGTTGTTGTCAACGTTCATTTTTTATTTTAACCCATCGTTCAGGCGTGTAAACACACCTGGCGAAGAGTTGCAGGAAGACGAGCTGGATGAAAACGGTATACGCGTTAACAAAATAAAAGTAGCAAGCACCGTAAACGAAGGTTTTGCCAGCGAGGCTCATGAAGAAGAGGCCGAAGCGTATAAAAAATACGTATTGAAACGCGATGATTCTGACCTGAATTACGATGAGCTGGAATTAAAAATAAAAGACCCGGCTTTTACGCCCGAAGACGAAGTGGTATTGGCACCACGAACTGCCGATACCAATGAAATTAAAAATGAAACCGTTGTTGGTGCCGGTAATGAAAACGAGATTAACCTTAAGAATGAAATAAGTGAGCCGGTTACCGAATCAACTAACCTTGACGAAAATTTTTCAGTACAGGTTAACAATAGCGACAATGTATTGCTCACCGATGAGGAAATCAATGCAAGGCTGGAGGAGTTTGGCGAGTATGACCCTACACTTGACCTGAGCGATTTCAAATTGCCTTCCATCAATGAACTTGAAAATTACGGGAGCGGTAAAGTAGAAATTGACAAGGAAGAACTTGAGACGAATAAAAACAAAATTGTAAATACGCTTAAAAACTACGACATTGAAATTTCACAAATCAAGGCAACGGTTGGACCAACGGTTACTTTATATGAAATTGTGCCGGCCCCAGGTATACGCATTTCCAAAATCAAAAACCTTGAAGACGACATTGCGTTAAGTTTAAGTGCGCTCGGTATACGCATTATAGCACCAATTCCCGGTAAAGGAACGGTTGGTATTGAAGTGCCGAATTCCAAACCTGATATAGTGAGCATGCGCAGTTTGATTGCCAGTGACAAGTTCCTGAACAGCGAAATGGAGTTACCGGTCGCATTGGGTAAAACAATTCAAAATGAAGTTTTCGTTGCTGATTTAGCCAAAATGCCGCACTTGCTTATGGCTGGTGCAACCGGGCAAGGTAAGTCGGTTGGGTTAAATGCCATTCTTGTTTCCATTCTGTACAAAAAACACCCTTCGCAGGTAAAATTTGTATTGGTGGATCCTAAAAAAGTTGAATTGACATTGTTCAATAAAATTGAGCGGCATTACCTGGCCAAATTGCCTGACAGCGATGAGGCCATAATCACGAACAACCAAAAAGTGATACATACACTCAATTCATTGTGCATTGAAATGGATACGCGGTATGAATTGCTGAAAGATGCTGCTGTACGGAATATAAAAGAATACAACCAAAAATTCATTCAACGCAAGTTAAACCCCAATAACGGCCACCATTTTTTACCTTACATTGTATTGGTTGTTGACGAGTTTGCCGATTTGATCATGACAGCCGGTAAAGAAGTGGAAACACCCATTGCGCGTTTGGCACAATTGGCGCGCGCCATTGGTATCCATCTGATCATTGCCACGCAACGCCCATCGGTAAATGTAATTACAGGGACCATTAAAGCCAACTTTCCTTCGCGGGTGGCTTTTCGTGTTACATCAAAAATCGACTCAAGAACCATTTTGGATGCAGGCGGAGCCGAACAATTAATTGGCCGTGGTGATATGATTTATTCAACCGGCAGCGATATCATACGTTTGCAATGCGGTTTTGTTGATACAGCCGAAGTTGACCGTATAACCGAATTCATCGGTAACCAACGCGGTTATAGCAGCGCTTACCTGTTACCGGAATTTGTACCCGAAGACGGTGGCGGTAATGATAAGGCTGGTGATTTGAGTTTGGATGACCAGGATGAATTGTTTGAAGAAGCTGCACGCATTCTTGTAACACACCAGCAGGGTTCAGCATCACTGCTTCAACGCAAATTAAAACTGGGTTATAACCGGGCCGGGCGATTGGTTGATCAACTCGAAGCTGCAGGTATTGTGGGTCCGTTCAAAGGAGCTAAGTCACGCGAGGTATTGGTGAGTGATTTGGCGAGCCTGGAGGCGATGCTGAATAATCGTAAAAATAATACTCCTATTTAAGGCCAAGCACCCTCAACAGAAAAACCGATTGGCTTCCCATGGCGTCAGGAAACGGGATGGTTGCCTGATTCTATCCCATTCGTATTCGTGTAATTCAACGGTGGGGAAGCAAAATTGGTTTTACCGGCTTAGAAATACTTTTTTTCTTCTAACCGGATTGGCCTTTCTTCCGGTTAATCTTTTCTATTTTCCTTCTTTTTTGCGATCCTTGAGAACCTTGATTATTCTATCAGGGGTTATTTTTCGTGGAACAATTATCAAAATCGGTCACACATCATAACTTGTTAAAGGAGTGGTTGAACGCTATCGCGTTTCTCACATTCCCGAGTGCTAATTCTCTTTAATTTCATTCCCCTTCTTATCAATCTTAAACTCCCTGCCCTTTAATTTTACAGATGCTTTACCATACATAAAACTATAGGCCTGTTCAAACTGCGGCTTAATTACCTCAGCCCCTGTTGAATCAACATACCCGAATTTACCGTTCTTCTCAACGCGGGCCATGCCGTTGTTGAACACGTCCAAATCATCGTAAGTAAATTTTACAACCTCTTTTCCGTTCCTGTTAATAGCGCCCCATTTTTCCTTTTTTGAAAGGATCATGATCCCGTTCTGGTCATAATAATGCTGGCTGGTAAAATTCATGACATCATATATTTGTTTGAAATTATCATACTCAAAGGGAATAAGCGTTTTTCCTTTTTTGTTAATAAAACCAATAGCACCGTTTTTTGCAACGGCCGCCATACTATCCAAAAAGTTCCAAGCCTCCTGGTATTTTTGATCAATGAGTTGTTTTCCTTTTTTATCAATATAAAACCATTCATACTCGTACTCTCCTTTTTTTACCTGTACGGGTGCAACACCCTGGGTAAAATCACGCACGCGTTCATATTTTATCGGAATAACTTCCTTACCCGAGCGGTCAATGAATCCCCATTTGCCTTCAAACAAGCCATACTGGTTGCGGGCACCTTTGCCAACGGCCGCATAACCGTCTTTAAAGTCATTGGCCTCATCAAACAAATAATCAATAACCAGTTTACCGTTGGGATCAATAAACCCGAATTTGGCATCTTCCTTCGGCATGCTGTATTCAAATTTGCCCTTGCCTACGCGTGCCAGGCCTTCTTTAAAATACGCTGCATAATCAAATTGTTTTGCTATCACTTCCTTGCCTGAATAATCACTGTAGCCGTATTTGCCGTTCTCGTCTTTAGGCGTCAGTTCAACCTCAATTTTTGAATAATCCACTTCCTGCCCGGGCACTGTGGTTGAATCCTTACCATCCGTTTTTTCCTCATTTTTTTCGCCACAGGCCATTAAAAACGCTGACGCTGTTAACACTATAAAATACTGTTTCATATGCATGGAAATTTGCGCCAAAATAAGCATTTTTTTAAAAATTTTATCCATCTTTATTTCGCAAAAACCATGAGCCTTTTTTCTTCTTTTCCTTTTGTTCGCATTTTATTCCCTTTTTTAGCCGGGATCATACTGGCAATATATATACATGTTGACAGCCCGGTATGGCTGGCGGCTGTGCTGCTGTGTTTTATTTTTATCCTGGCCGAAACATTTTTCTTTAACATTTCATCGGTATTCAGGTTAAGGTATTTGTCCGGGGCCTTATACGTGCTGGGTTTTTTTTCGCTTGGTACTTTCCTGGTCCAGCACAACAACCAGCGCTATTATGTTGATCATTTTTCCAAAACAAGGTGCAACTGCTATTATGCCGAAATAAGCGAAGCCCCCATTGAGAAAAAATCAAGTTATAAACTTGTTGTACAGGTAAAACAGGCCAAATGCAACGGGAACTGGAAACCCGTAAAAGGCAAACTCCTCTGTTACGTGAAAAAAAACGAGCCGGGCATCCCTGAGGCATATTTCCCGCAACAGGGTGATTGTTTTATTTTCTCATCGCGCATCAGTGAGATTGAAAGCGCCAAAAACCCGGGACAATTTGATTACAAACAATACCTGTATTACCACAACATTTACCAGCAAACCTTTATTAAGCCGCACGAGCTGCAATTTGTAAAACGCGAAGGTAACTGGCTGCGGAATTTTGCTTTTGACTTACGCAAAAAATTAATCCGTTCATTTAAAAACTGCGGCTTACGTGGCAATGAACTGGCCGTTGCAAGCGCTTTGTTGTTCGGGGTAACCGATAACCTTGATCCGGCCCTCATGCGTTCCTATGCAGGTACGGGCGCCCTGCACGTTTTGTCGGTATCAGGTTTACACGTTGCTATTTTATACGGATTCCTCCAGCTTGTTTTATCGTTCTTAAAATCGCGCAAAAACGGGAATGTTATGCTGGGCATAATCATTTTAATTTTTATATGGTTTTACGCCCTGTTAACCGGGTTAACGCCTTCGGTGCTTCGTTCATCAACCATGTTTACGTTTATTGTAATCGGGCAGATTATTTCACGGCAATCATCGGTATACAACTCGCTGGCTGCATCGGCTTTTGTATTGCTGTGTTATGACCCGTTTTTAATCATGGAAGTAGGGTTCCAGCTTTCGTACCTGGCAGTTACGGGCATTATTGTTTTATATCCTATTATCAACAGGCAGTTAACCGTAAATCTCCGTTACTTAAAGCCTGTTTGGGACATTACCTCGGTTTCACTAGCAGCACAAATTGCCACGTTACCGCTGGGCTTTTTGTATTTCCACCAATTCCCGAATTACTTTGTGTTCAGCAATCTTCTGGTCATACCGCTGTCAGGATTTATATTGTACGCAGGCATTATTGCCTCTTTTTGCTACCTGCTCCCTTTTGTACAATTCATGCTGGTTTGCTTTCTGGAATGGTTGATTTACCTGCTTAATTCCATTGTTGATTTTATTGAGAAACTACCCTACGCGCTTTTGGAAGGAATAAGTATAACCATTTTGGAAAGCTGTTTGCTTTACCTGGTAATACTGGCGTGGCTGGTTTGGTATAAAACATCAAAACCGGTGTACATAAAATGGATGCTGGGTTTTGCCGTTGTCATTTGTATATTTCAGGTTATCGAAGCGTTTTACCAGCAGAAACAGGAAAAAATAATTGTATACCATGTGGCCGGGCATATCGCTGTTGATTTTATACGCGGCAATGAACACGTGTTTTTAACCGACAGCAGCTTTTATAACGATCCCGATAAGTTATTGTTTAATGTGCGGCACAATTGGGATGATATGAATTTGAATCAACCTGAAGTTGTATACCATACCGCATACAGGAAACTGAATTCCATTACGCGCATAAACAAAAACCTTGCTTTTTTCGGAAATAAATCGGTTCAAATTATCGATTCATCATACAATTACAAAACCGATTCCCTTTTAAAGACCGATTTTATTCTTTTGACACAAAATGCAAAAATAAACCTTGAAAAATCCAAAAACGTAGGGCCAAAAACCATTTTGATTGCCGATGGATCCAACAAATTCTACAAAATTGAGAAATGGCAAATGCAGGCCAAAGCCAAAAATCTTAAATTTTATTCAACATCGGCAAATGGTGCCTTCATTGTTAACCTGGAATAACCGGTAACGACTCACACGTCTAACGTTTTCGGCCGCCACCGCGGTTACCGCCTTTTGGTTTGCCTCCGCGCGATTGGTTCCTGGGCTGATTTTTTGGTTGGTTTTTTATCTTGCTCTTAGGTTGATTGTTGCTACGAGGATGCGCGGCACTGTTGCGCATGTGCGGATGGTTATGGTGGTATACGGCCGAATGCACACGGTGGCGGTGATAGATACGGTGCGCTACATGTACCCTATGTACGTGCACCACGCGGTAATGATGGTGGTAACGGGCAACACGCCCCCAATGCACACGCCAGGCTACAGGCCGCCAGGGTTTCCACCAAACAGGATAACGCCTCCATCCCCATGGGCTAACCCATACCCGGTAACGCGGCCCATATACAAAACGTACAGCAGGCCATGCCCAAACATTCACCACCACTTTTGTTTTCACGGCTGCTTTTTCATCGTATTCGTCCTTGCCAACATAATTTTCATACGGTTCAACCAAATAATTATCTCCGTATACATCATCATCGCCTTCAATTTGTATGGTGGCCGACTCTTCACCGTTTTTTTCTATTTCAATTACGGCTACATCCTGCGATTCGGTTTCGGTAACAGGTACCTGCAATACCAGCGCGTGGGCATTGCTGTCAGCATGATCAACTACTTTAATGTAATCCGTTTCTCCATCCTTGTTCAAATCAAGGTTGTTCACATGATTGCTCTCACTATTAATGGCTTTTTCAAAACTTTCAATGTCGCTGGAGTTTTTGAATAAATCAAGAACGCCTTGCAGGTCAAGGTTATCACCCACATTACCGGTTGAATCCTTGTTTGTAGCCTGTGCCGATAAAACAGAAAGAAACAAGGCTGGTAAAAATGCGATTAACTTCATAATTCATGCTTTTAATGTCTGTTTGACCAAAAAAAGATAAAATGGTTTAACCGACCCGCAATAATCTTTTAAACCACTGATTTTAAACGACCTGGTAAACCCGTTTTTTAATTAAAAACCTCCTTTTTGAGGTCGGCTGCAAGTGAATAAACTACCTGTTAACTATTTCTTCCCAAAACATTAAACCAGGGTTTCATTAAACTCAATAAATCAACATTGCCTTAAACAGGTTTTTATGATTTTATAAATAGCTGGAACGGACCGGTAACCTGTGCGCAACAAGAGACCCATAATTTTAGCCTATAACAAACCGTGAAATGAAGCTCAAACAACCAACCCATGAAATTAAAACCGTACAACGTGACCGGGGAACGGGAAAACACATTCGTGAAAAAAAGCGCTATAATAGCTTTCATGATTTCTACTACAATGTTTACTGCACGAGCACAAACGTTGTTGGTAGCGCAACTCATGTTATGGAAATGCATGGATAAGAGATTAAACCAGGGAAGCACCAGCTTTGTTAATATAGCCAT
>DASPJQ010000916.1:0-5296 GCA_035628535.1 Flavobacteriales bacterium
GCATTTGCACCTCAAAATTTCCCTGCCTTACCTGCAACAGGATATTGAGTAATTCAGCATTGTCAAGCGTATCGACCCCCGATGAAACGGGTGATTTTGATTTGCCGTTTTTGGTCAATTTGCTTTTTTTGCGCGGTTGGTTTTCATGCGAATCCATAAACGCATCTGTATCGGCTGTATTCAATTCTGCCTCAACAATTTTGGAATTTTTCTCCATAAGGCTTTAATTTAAGTACCCAAAAAGTTTACAGGTATGCTCAAATTTACCGAATTAAAAGGTGTGTTTTACATCCCCAAAACGTGAAAAAATGGAACAGTTTTTGTTTTTTCTCAAATTGAGAAATTGCCTGGCAAGCCTGTTTCAACTAACGAATTGTAATGAAACTTCTCTCCCTTACAGGGCTTTTAAATTATACTGATAATTAGGTTTGTATAACGCAAAATACGGCTGATCAAAGCCAACCTTACGTACCCGGCATAGGGTGTGAATACGCTATAACTGTTTTTTCCTTTATTGAGAAAACAAAAAATTTAAAAAAAATTCAGCCTGGTATACCAGGTTGAAAAAAATTTCAACTTAATTGATATCTTTTAGAATTTTCATTCACGTCAGCATCCTTATACCTTGTGTTTATTTCTTCTTTAGGACGTAATCTGAATATGATCTGACAACCGCATTCGCGTATTCGACTTCTATGAAAAGGACTTTTTGTTGCAATAATGTTCGTATAAATAATCATTTAAAACAACCAATAACACGAAGAAAGAGTGATACCTGGACGAATCAGATTTTATGTTTGATTCGCCTGATCAGGTTTTTCCAGCCTTTTTTGAGATTACCTTTTTTCCACCAGGCGGTTTTTTTGGATTTTCCTTTGGCCATTGCCGCGCTTTGTTTATTGAACGTAGCATGATCATTGGCAGCCAATACAATTTTTTTATCAGACCCGTTGCGCATGTCTGAAAAAGCAACTGTTCCGGTAACGACCGTAACCTCCACGTTCTCCTCGTTTTCATAACCACGCACATTCAGGGTGGTTCCTGTTACTTCGGTTTTGGTCTCACCACAATAAATAATAAATGGTTTTTCTTTGTTTTTATTCACTTCAAAAAAAGCTTCGCCAACCAAATGGACAGGACGTTCGGTACCACTGAAATTTTCCGGATATGTCACTTTACTGTTTTTATTGAGGTATACAAGGCTACCGTCAGGCAAAACAAATTCGGCACATATGTCACCTGCCTGCATTTCCACATAATTGGGTTCTGTTTGCGCGATTTCCTTTTTTGCATTTACCGGTTTGATTCCGGTAAGGGGAGAAGCCTGGTGTGGTTGTTTATTTGTTAAAACAAACAGGGTCATAATCCAGGTAACGCCCGCAAGCACTATAAGGGCAGCCGCTACCCTCATCCACGGTTGCCATAAAGCTACCGGACGTTGTGGTTGGTTTACTTTTATTTTTTCCTGCACATTGGCCCATCCCTGCCCCAGGTCGGGATGATATGCTTCGTTTAAAACTGAGGTATTCCTCCATACCTTTTCCGATTTCTGGAACAACAGTTCATTCAATGGGTCCTGCTTACGCCATTGGGCCAAACGGGCTGTTTCATCCGGGTTGGTGTTCCCTGACAAAAATTTAATTATGAGTTCATTATAATCCATCGAGTGTATTCAAAACTGTTCAATTTACCCTTTAATAATACAATCCAGCCCCTGTTGACCCCCAAACGCACGGGCCGGATATTTGGTTATATATGCATAAAACGTTCAATTAAACTAGTTATCAATTCATTAACCACAATAAAAACCCGTCAAAAGCAAAACAATGACCGAAAGGCCGGTTTGTATTGAAATGCCTATGATGTTGGAGTCTACAAACGGTCGTAATTGCTCACGCATTTTTTCAAGCGCAATGCCCATTTGGTTTTCAACCGTTTTTACCGAAATATTCAGATGAGCCGCGATTTCGCGGTATTTCATATCATAAATGCGGCTAAGTACGAAAATGGTGCGGCAACGCGGTGGTAAACCGTCAAGGGCTTTACGCACCTGTTTTTTTAATTCTATTGCCGACAATGTTTCGGCATTACCTTCTTCAAGACGGTTTTCATTAATTCCAAGACTTGTTTTACGCTTGTTACTTTCCAGGTAATTGAGTGATGCATTTGAGACCGACCGCAATAAATATCCCTTAAAATTGAGTGACAGGTCCAGTTGGTCTCTTTTACGCCAGACAGAAGCGAACAATTCCTGTACAATGTCCTCGGCAGCATCGCGGTCGCGCACTATGTTATTGGCAACATTGCACAGCATGGTGTAATGCAGGTTAAACATTTGTTCGAATTGCGAAGCGTCCAAAGCCATTTTATAATAGTGGCGAAAATAATGGTTTTAATTTACATCAAGCAAAGCATGTGCGTGAGAAAGGCAGCATACCCATGTAAATATACTAAAAAACCAGTTCAATTTTATACGCTCTGCATTAAAAATATTTTTATCCTTTAGTTACTAGATATCATACCAGTTGCATTAATTCCTGTGCATTCCTGTAAGCGGCATCGTAATAAGTGTTGTTGAAATAAATGTATGCGGTGCTGCAGGCAGGAATTGCCCGTGCAAACTGACTCAGCTCCTCCCCGTTATAGGGCGATTTAAACAACTCGGGTACACCATGCATGCGGGCGTAAAAATTTTTTGATGTAATGGTAAACGAATGAGCCAGCCCGGGATAATCAGTATTGCAAAACGTATAATTGTTGGCTTTTAATGTTAAAAAAACCGCTTCGTTCCACCATGACGGGTGCCTGAACTCAATCACGTTGCGTTCATGTGGGTTTATGCTGTTCAGCAAATTTTCCAGGTTTTCATTGGTATATTGAAACGAAGGAGGTAACTGAAACAACAAATTATGAAGCTTTTGCCTTAAACCTTCTTCAACAAGATCATGAAATTCACTTATTTTTTCCCTGGCCTGTTTAAGGCGCATGATGTGTGTTATGTAACGGTTCATTTTAACCGAAAAAACAAAACCGTCAGGGGTTTGATTGGCGTATTTTTTAAGATCGGCCAGCTTGGGCGTACGGTAAAACGTACCATTCAATTCCACCGTATTAAAAATTGTACTGTAATGCGTTAACCATTTTGAAGCTGGTAATCCTGCCGGATAAAAACTGTTTTTCCATGCAGCATAATAATACCCCGAGCAACCTATTTTAAAATTTCTGCTTGTCATTTTTTTTGTGAAGCAGGTCCTAATTGCTGCCCGGGGCACTATTAAAAAATTCCCGGTTTATTTGCTTGCCGGGCATATGTTGAAGCGTAATTCTGCAGGAAAAATGGATCGCTTACAACTGACAAGCATCCGCTATCCCGTAAGATGATCCGTCCTGCAAAATCGCCTGTTTGCTCCATATAATGTACAGGAAGAATTATGCCAATGCGGCCCGCAACCACAATCAACCCGTTATTTACAAGGAATTACAGGTTTCACTTAATTAATTTAGCTGCCTTTTGTTTCCAAAATGGGAAACTGTTTCCATTTTGAAAGCAACAGCAGGCTTTGAAATAGTTGCTTTCAACCATAATAAAAATAGCTGTGGGGATATACACTTGTTTATTAATCAAAAAAGTCACTCCCGTTAATTTCATCTGCTACCTTTTTCCAGCTGGCTTGTTTATTGTTTGTCATCACTGGAAATTAAAAAAGATGCCTGAAGGACCTTCAATCGTTATCCTGAAAGAAGCGGCAAAACAATTTGCCGGTAAAAAGGTTATTTCAGCCAGTGGCAATTCAAAACAAATTGCGTTTGACAAAATAAACGGCAATAAAATAATTGCTTTTAAATCCTGGGGAAAACACTTTTTGATCTGTTTTCCAACCTTTACCCTTCGCGTGCATTTCCTGTTATTTGGCTCTTACCGCATCAATGAAAAAAAATACGCCCGTTCCGACACAAATACGGAAATCCCACCGCGGTTAAGCCTGCAATTTGCAAAAGGCGAATTGAATTTTTACGCCTGCTCGATTAAGGAAATTGATGCCGACCTTGATACCGTTTATGATTGGAGCGTTGACGTGTTGAGTGACAGTTGGAATGAAAAAAAGGCCATTGAATCGGTTAAAAAAAACAGCAATGAGTTGGTTTGCGATGTTTTGTTAAACCAGGAAATTTTTGCCGGAGTTGGCAACATCATTAAAAACGAGGTCTTATACCGCATCAAATTACATCCTTTATGCAAGGTAAGAAACCTGCCCCTGCGGTTTGTACGGGCATTGGTTCACGAGGCCGTTCGTTACAGTTACGATTTCCTTAAATGGAAAAAAGAATTTACACTAAGAAAACACTGGCTGGTGCATACCAAAAAAATTTGTCAGCGCGATAATTCCCCTATTCAAAAAATTTATGCCGGAAAAACCAAACGCAGAACGTTTTTTTGTAAAACCTGCCAGCCCATGTACACTTAAACCATGCTTTTATGAAATTAATGAGTTTTGTAATTATAGAACGCGAAGACCGTTTTTTATTGGTCAAGGAAACTTCAAAAAAATTTAAGGGCCTGTGGTTTTTCACGGGTGGTGAGCTCCAGAAAGGCGAAAGTTTTGAAGATGCCGCCCTGCGGGAAACACGCGAAGAGTTAAAATGTGAAATTACGCTGAGCCGCATTGCCCACATTCGCATAACCAACCGCATTTTTGACCAAAACATAACAATTATTTATGCAGGCGCTTTAAAAGAGGACCCTCCGCCCAAAAAAGCCGATAAAAATGTTCTTGTTTCAAAATGGTTCAACTACGAAGAAACCCTGAAACTGGAAATGCGTGAACATGGACATGGCATAATAGAGGCTTACCGCAATGGGGCCGTACCTCTTCCCGACATTATTTTAAACGACAAGGAAAATAATATTCACTCGCTCATTTTAAAAAACAAGGACCATTCCTATACACGGCATCATTGAAAACCCCTGGCTTCCCTTGGAACCGACAATGAATTGCGGACAGTGATTGCTATCCGGTTCAACTATGCAACCGCTTTACGCAAAAATTTAATCAGTGGCATGGCCACTTTATAATATTCAAGCATGGTTTTCATGAGGTCTTTGCTGGTCACCAACGATGCTTTTTCCTCGGTGCCAAAATAAAACTCTTTGTTGAACAATAAAGGCTGTTTTTCAGCGGGAGCCTTCAGGTTTGCAGGAACACGGGTTGATTTTTCACCCTGCATTCCACCGTAAACCGACCTGAACTTTTTGTCATTTATCATCTTATCAAATTCTTTCAGGTTTTTGGCAATG
>DASPJQ010000917.1:0-1983 GCA_035628535.1 Flavobacteriales bacterium
TCCCAAAACAATAACGAAGTGGTTATGCCCGATGGCACTGTTGTCATTACATGCGACCACTTTTCGGTTACACGACCACTGCGTGAAATTGCTGCTGAAGAAAGCGCCCGCGACATAAAAAAGGTCGTGAAAGAAAAAAGGCGCGAGGTTATTGAGGAATCGAAAGACAGAAAGAAACGTAAACCGCAACATTTTGAATTTTCGGTTGAAAAAAATGGTGATGCATTTGGTAACGATCCAAAAATCATTCAACGTGATAACGGAACACACCAGGCCAAAGCCCCCATTTTAAATATTGCCGGGCAAACCGTATCAGGTTTCCGTCCAATGGACCCCTCTGGTGCAGCAGGTTCCACGTACTATGTGCAAATGATTAATTCAACAACGTACCGCATCATCAACAAAACAACAGGTGCAACGGTAATTACCGGTACGCTTGGTTCGTTGTGGTCACCCGCCACACCTAACGATGGTGATCCAATTGTGATGTACGACCGTTATGCCAACAGGTGGTTTCTTGCACAGTTTGGTCTTTCAGGAAACCGGGTATATATTGCTATTTCAACAACCAGTGACCCCACCGGTTCATATTATACCTATACATTTACCTCAGCCAATTTTCCCGATTATTTAAAATTTGGAATATGGCATGACGGATATTATATGACATCCAACCAAAGTCCGGCACGCGTGTATTGTTTTGAACGCACTGCTATGCTGGCAGGAAGTCCAACTGCAAAAGTTTGTTCACAAACCTATACACCAACCACAGGCGGGGGTTTCTTTTTAGCCATGCCAGGCGATGCTGACGGATCAGGCGGTTTGCCCGCTTCAGGAACACCCTGTCCTATTTTTCAGTATTCCGATAACGCCTGGGGTGGGGCAGGTGCAGCCGATGCTATTCGCATACGTAACTGTACCGTTAACTGGGCCACGCCTTCAATGACCATTTCGGCTGCAACCACAATTAATACTGCGGCATTTGATGCATCATACAGTGCAACATGGGATGATATTTCACAACCCGGCACAACACAAAAACTGGATGGAATTGGCGGAATTATTCAATACCGCGCACAATACAGGGTTGGCTCCACGCACAACACGGTTTGTTTGGTTTGGCCCGTTCGCATAAGCGCTTCACAGCGAAGTTTCATGTGGTGTGAAATGAGACAGACTGCAGGTGTATGGTCAATTTACCAGCAAGGTATTTATACACCTGATACAAAAAGCCGTTGGTTACCCAGTATTGCCATGGATGATTACGGAAGCATTGCCGTTTGTTATGCGCGCGCATCTACCACAGCTGGCGATTACATGGGCCTGTATTATACGGGACGTTTATCAACCGATCCATTGGGAACAATGGGATTTGCCGAACAACTTGCACAGGCAGGAACCGGTGCACAAACCGGTGGTATAAACCGTGACGGTGACTATTGTCAAACAACATTGGATCCTGATGGATACACGTTTTGGCACACAGGTGAATATATGGGTGGCTCAACCGGGTCAAACGCTGCGCGTACCCGCATATATTCATTCCAGCTCTCGACCCCGGGACCCATTGCAAGCGTTTCAATTGCGTCAAGCGATGCCGATAATATTATTTGTACCGGTGATTGTGTGACGTTTACTGCAACACCAACCAATGGGGGGAGTTCTCCAACGTATCAATGGTATTTGAACGGTTCACCGGTTGGAAGTGGCGGCACAACGTATAACACCTGTGCCTTGACCAACGGGGCTGTTGTTACATGCGTAATGACGTCAAACCTGCCGGGGGTTGTTGGCAGTCCGGCCACATCAAATGCCATTACCACAACTGTAAATTCACCTCCTACCACAGCCAATGCAGGAACCGATCAAACTGTGTGTGCAGCAACTGCAACCATGGCAGGCAATGTGCCAACTGTGGGAACAGGAACCTGGACATTTGTTAGCGGACCTGCAACACCAACCATCACAACACCTACATCGGCT
>DASPJQ010000918.1:0-3540 GCA_035628535.1 Flavobacteriales bacterium
TAATATTGTTGTCACGGCCAAGGGCAAGCTTTAGGGTGTCTTCCATGGCCGAAGGATCAATATAACTCTTGCCTACATAAGTACCGTCATAATAGATATTGGCTTGCGCGGGCAATAAATCAAGTCCGTCCCAATCAATAATATCGGCAATCATGAAAGCGTTTTTGTCCAGTTTTGGAACAAGGGCAAGGAAATATTTTGCTTTTAATTCTTCTTTGGCTATTGAAACCAGGTGCGGTTTGTTGTTTGAATGGATGGTGTAGGGGAGTTTAATTTCAAATTCGGCACTTACCATGGTTTGTGTTTTTACTGTAAAGTCCTGTGCGTATCCCGCAGGTTTTTGTCCGGCCAGGTTATTCTGCATTTCGCCAAGGGCGCTGGCGGGGGCGGCTGATCTTTCATATTCCATTACATCCTTTACCTGCTCGTCATAATACTTTTCGTGTTGCTTGCGCACATAAGGTTCCTGTACATAATAGCTGGTAATGTACCAGGGCGTTAATTCAGGTTTGGTTTGGTTGGTGTACGGGTTATTGCTTGAAAGTATTAGCGGAACTTTCAGCCATTCTTCTCCCGTATTTTGATACACGTTAGCTTTATAATTCAGTTCAACGGGAGAATTCACATCTTTTGCACGAATGTCATACGATGGTACCCAGCCTGCCTGGCTTACCAAATAACCCACTTCAATTTTTCCACGAACAGGGGCTTCGGCATTCACAGTAACAATAAGCTTGTAAATTGGACCCTTTACAGGCTGTTCAACCAGGTTGTTGTTCGAGCTCCAGTTCTTTAAAAGGTTTAAACGGTTATTCATGCCGTTGTATATTTTTGTCAGCGCATCTTCCTTTTTCTTCATGTTAAAAAGATCAAGGTTGATTTCCGTCATTTTAAGGTGGAAATATTCCATGGCGCTTTTTAATAGCTGTATTGAATCGTTTACCTTGCCAATGCCTTTTACCGTGCCATTGTTCAATAACATCTGGCGTTCAAGTGTACGCACTTCTTTTCGTGTGCGCAACTCCTCCAACTGGTAATTAACGTTTTCAATGGAATCGCCCAGCAATTTCATTTTTTTCAGCACATCGGCCGGGATTTTATTCGGATCGGTGGTAACAGGATCGGGTTGTGGATATTCCACGTCAAATTTTACATCCATTATGGTAAAATCACCAATACCACGCGCCTGCAAGCTGTTGGCATCAACATACGGTGAAACACCGTTAATGCTGAGTTCGCTTACACCGGGCTGTATCATAAATGTTCCTTCACGCACAACCTGTGCACCGGCTAAAAATACGGTTACCTTCTGGATTTTTGAGTCGGCAATATCAACCGCCTGTGGTGGAAGTATACTTGATGTGGCGGCATGCAATATACTGTATGCAAGAATAGCTTTCATATAATAAAGTAATAAGTTAGGTTAACGAAACCGTTTCACGGTTTCAAAAATGTAATTCCCAAACCTGTAACCGCTGGATCAAAAAAAGTTCAATAAAACTGTAGTAAACAATATTCCGAAATAGTTAAAGCCGCAGAACTAGGGGTTTTCCAACGTTGATTTAACAAAAAATTAAGGTTTGTTTGATTCGGTTGAGTAGTCCTGAAGTTGATTTGTTTTATAAAACAAACACTATGAATGCACAATCAAACAACTTAAACCGGTTTGAAATCCCTGCCAGCGGCATTGACCGCCCAAAATTAACCCTATACATTATGGAATATGGTAAAAGGGACTATAATGCCGCTTTTTTTGTATATTTATGGAATGAAATCGTTTATTTTAGTATTATTGACTGCATGCGGCTTAAACGGTATTGCCCAAACCACCGTCATTGATAGTTTTGTGCACGATGGTGTTTACCGCAACTACCGCATATATGTTCCTGCAATTTACTCCGGATCGCAACCAGTACCCCTGGTCTTAAACCTGCACGGTTACACGAGCAATGCCCTTGAACAGGAATTTTATGGCGATTTGAGGCCCATAGCCGATACGGCCAATTTTATTCTAGTGCATCCAAACGGTACTGGACCAGCAGGCGGTCAATACTGGAATGCATACACCATGGGTTCACCCAACGATGTTGGTTTTATAGAAGCGCTTATTGATTCCATTTCGGTCCAATACAACATTAATGCAAACCGTATTTATACCTGTGGCATGAGCAACGGTGGCATCATGTCATACTTCCTGGCCGAAAACCTGAACCATAAATTTGCCGCCATGGGTTCAGTTACAGGTTCCATGACCAATTTTGCGCTTTCAACCTGCACTCCGCCTGATAACATTCCGGTTATTGAAATTCACGGCACGGCCGATGGTTCGGTACCCTATAACGGTGACGGTACATTTGCACCCATTGACAGCATTATTGATTTTTGGGTAGGTTTCAACAATTGCAATCCTGTTCCAACCGTTATTCCTTATCCCAATACATCAACTTCCGATGGTTGCACGGCAACTGAGTATGCATATACCGGTGGTACCGGTGGAAGCGAGGTGGTATTGGTAAAAATAACGGGCGGGGGACACTCGTGGCCCAATGCGCCTGTTCTGATTGATGTTACCAACTTTGATTTTGATGCAAGCGTTCGCCTGTGGCAGTTTTTTATGCAGTTTGATAAAAACCAGTTTATAGGAGTAACTGAAAATACCGCGGAAAATGAACTGGTCCGCGTTTTTCCTAACCCTGCCAGTACATACGCTGTTATTACCGGGGTGCCAAACGGGCAAACCGTACGTGTGTTTAACCTTATGGGTGAAACCGTGTTTGACGCTCTTGCCCAAGGTCATGAATTAACCTTGCCTGTTCAACACTGGCAAAAAGGGCTTTACCTTGTGGTAACGGGTAGTCAAAAGCGAAAACTTGTTCTCAATTAATCCTGATCCTACACCTGCTTATAATCCTACCATTGCCTGTCCGGGGAAGAAAATAAACGCGTAATGAATTACGTTGATATTGAAAAGCGAATAGACAGCAGGACAGTAAGAAATACGATGGCTGAGCTTTTAGCCAGCCAAGGCTTCATTAATATCAGGCAGCTGCAGTTTTCCGAATTTTTGCAAAGCGCTTATATGCGAGCGCAAAGCCTGGCCCAGGGTTTCATTTTCAAGATAAGGCACATTGAATTCGGCAGCGGTTTCTTTAACAATTTCAGAAATGGCAGGGTAGTGCACATGGGATATATAAGGGAACAGGTGGTGTTCAACCTGGTAATTAAGTCCGCCAACGTACCATGATATCAATTTATTCTTGCGCGAAAAATTCACCGTAGTGTTCATTTGGTGCATGGCCCAGTCGTTTTCAATAATACCGCTTTCATTCGGTAGCGGGTGTGATGTTCCTTCAACCGTATGGGCCAACTGGAACGTAATGGTAAGTATGTTTCCGGCTATAAAATGCATGAGAAACCATCCCAGTACATAAGGCAGCACAGGCATTTGAAGCAGGTACAATGGCACAAAAAAGGCAACAAAATAATAAACCAGTTTTGAAATAATAATTCGGGTGAGTATCCACATATTTTGAACGCGGG
>DASPJQ010000919.1:0-6506 GCA_035628535.1 Flavobacteriales bacterium
TTTTTACAAGTTCAATGTTGCGTAAGCTTTCGGTGGTTGACCCGGCCAGTGCCGTAGTTTCTCCTACAATCTTTTTTTGGATGACTTTTATTTTTTTACTCAGGAATGAACTTAATATACCAATAATTGGAATGGCCGCCAGGTAAAACAAGGCTATTTTCCAATTTATCATATAGGTCAGGAATATGACAAATACAAGCCCCACCAACGTGGTAAATACGATATTGATAAAAGATGAAATAAGGCGTTCACAATCGGTTTTTACCTTTTGCAGGCGGCCCAGGGTTTCACCGCTGCGCTGGTCTTCAAAAAGCTGGTAGGGCATGGCAAGTGTATGTTTTATCCCCGCAGTATAAATATCGGTACCTACCCGCTGGGTAATGATGTTAACGAAATAGTCCTGGAAGTTTTTCGCAATGCGCGATACCATGGCTGCCCCGATAGCGAGCAGTATGAAAAATAAAACTGTTTGCAAAAATACCTGGGCTGTTGCCGTTTGACCGCCACCTTTTTCGTAATAATTGATCATCCTGCTAATGATGTACGGGTCAAGCAGCGAAAATACCTGGTTAACGGTGGCCAATAGCAGGGTAATGAGTATCAGCTTCCTGTAAGGCTTTAAATAAGGTGAAATTATTTTCATTTATGATAGTTGTATATACAAATATATTAACTTTGTGCTCCCTTTCATCCCAATAAGGGCGAATAAAGCGGTAATTTTACGTAAATTTAAGCTATGATGCGGATCGTTTTCATACTGGCTTTTGTAGTAGCATGCTTTGCAGGCTGTAAAAAGAAAGAAAAAGCTACAATGGAAATCAATGGCAAGGTTACTGACAATGCCAATGGGGCCGGTATTTCAGGAGCCAGCGTCAAAATTTATTATAAACCGTATCAAAACGGGGTGTACGTTTCAAGTTATAGCCTGCTTACAACCGCCAGTACTGACGCTTCGGGTAATTATTCGTTCAATGTTGAAAAACCCAATACTGATGGATTGAAATTTGTGGTGGAAGCATCGGCCTATTTCCCTGGCGAAAAAA
Source organism: Flavobacteriales bacterium (assembly GCA_035628535.1). Taxonomy (GTDB): domain Bacteria; phylum Bacteroidota; class Bacteroidia; order Flavobacteriales_D; family UBA2798; genus DASPJQ01. The sequence continues at coordinate 1,044 of DASPJQ010000919.1, forward strand.
TTGTAAACCCTGATAACATTTCAACTTCATCGGCCAACACGCAAAATTTCAGCATTGATGCTTCGGGAACATTGGCCATTCATATAAAAAACACTACGCCCATTGCAAGCGATGATTTCATACAGTTTCAAACAACCGGTTTAAATTACAGTTGTTCCATTTGTTGCGGCAGTTCGCCCATTCAAAAATTCGGTATGACGGTTGACACCAGTTTTTCGTGTATGCGGTATGCAAACAGGTACATTTATTACAATTATATTAAAACGAAGGCGGCCGTAACCACTGTTGTGAACGATTCTGTATATTTACCTGCGGGTACTACGGTGAATCTGGATATTTTTTATTGAACAATCAATGATCAATTGGCTGGTGTCTTTGCAATATTCCTTTTTATAAATATAGGATCAATGGGAGAGTGATAATGCTGTTGGCCCGATCACACACCTCAACCAATTGTACATTGATAATTGCACATTGATCATTTTTCATTGTTCGACCATTTCAATGAACCATCCTAATTTTAACCGGTCAAGGTTCGTCAGCTTCGGTTTATCAGAAAGTAAATTTTCCTTTAGCAGGTCCTGGTCGCGCAAATAAAATCGTTTCACCATAAATTTCATACCGGTTTTTTTTACCTTGTTGTAAAAATTGATCAGGCGTATTTCATTCCCAACCAATCCCTGTTTATACAATTGCGCCAGGTTTTTTATGGCATTGTGCTGCTTGGCCAAAAACAACGTGTTTGGTTCAAGCCCGTTATGCTGCAACGGATTGTCAATATGCAAAATGGAGAAGCCGTTTCGTTCAAGGTCCTGGGCAAAAAGCGTGTCTTCATGTCCGTAGCCCTGTATATTTTCGTTGAACCGAACGGTTTCAAAAACGCTGCTGTGTGCAAAAAAATTATTTGTTTTAAATGTCCCAAAAGGATTTTCCAGGCGTTTGACTATGGGAACAATTTCACGTTCATTTCCATAAAACCAATGCAGGTAAAGTTCGCGGTCGGTTGGCTGTAAACCGTAATTGGTGCCACCATAACAAACCTGTTTGGGATTTGAAGTATGACCCAGGTAATTTTTTAAATAGCCGTTTTGACTTACGCTGCAGTCGCCATCAACAAACAACAGCCACTCATGGCTGGCCGAGCTTGCCAACAGGTTTCTTATTTTACTGCGGCCTATGTTTTCGTCAAGTTCAAGATATGTAACGCCTTCAAACTTTGAAACCTCGCGGTTCATGCGCCTGAATTCTTCCAGTGAGCAATCGTCAATGCACAATATTTCACCGTCAACTGCGTTTTTTTGCAATTGTTCGCGCAGTTGTTTGATAAAAGCGCGCACATCGGTGTTATATACCGGTACAAGGATTGAGACCATTTTTTCAAACACTTACGTGTCTCAACTTATCTCAACGGATTAAAGTGCGCTGCCGGGTCTACCTCGGTCAATCGTCCGTTCTCACAACGCAACGTTTTAAACGGGAATTTCTCCATAATCGTATAATCATGGGTAGCCATTAACACGGCCGTACCCGTTTTACTGATTTCAAACAACAAGTTCAAAATTTCGCTTGAGGTTTCGGGGTCCAGGTTACCTGTAGGCTCATCGGCCAGTATGGCTTCAGGTTTATTGAGTAAAGCCCTGGCAATTGCAACCCGTTGTTGTTCACCGCCCGAGAGTTGGTGTGGATTTTTGTCACCTTTTCCTTCCAGTCCTACCTGATTTAACAATTCTTCACAACGGGCCATAATTTCTTTTTTGTTTTTCCAACCCGTAGCGCGTAACACAAATTTTAAATTGTCGTATAAGCTTCGGTCGTTAAGAAGTTGGAAGTCCTGGAAAACAATACCCAGTTTTCGTCTTAAATAAGGAATTTTCCGCCTTTTTAATTTCACCAGATCATACCCCGCTACACATGCATAGCCGTTTTTTAATGCTAAATCACCGTAAAGTGTTTTCAGCAAACTGCTTTTACCACTACCGGTTTTGCCAACAAGGTACCTGAACTCCCCTTTGTTGATTGTAAAATTGACGTCAGCCAGTACAAGGTTATTGCCTTGAAAAATATTGGTCTGCCTGATTTCTATTACCGGTTGAGGCGTATTTTCCATCATAACAAATATGCACAGCATATGCGTAATGCCGATGGAAAAACCCTGGATGTGTTAACAGTTTGGCGTTGAAAACTACACGGTCATTAACAATACAATAGCTGACTGTAAAATACCTTTAAAGAATGCGATATACTGTCTTCATCATTTTACTTGTGGCACAGGCCGGTGCTTTCAACAACCAGGCCATGGCACAGCGCACAGCGGCTTACCGCGACATTGAATTTACGTACCGCACAGCCATTGACCTGTTCAACAAAAAACAATATTCAGCAGCGGCAAAGCATTTTGAGGAGGTCGTAAACAACCAAAAAAATACGGGCTCCGAAATGGTGATTAATTCAACGTACCATATTGCCCTGGCGCATTTATACCTGTTTCGCAAGGATGCCGAACATTTACTCATCACCTTTTTGCGTGAACATCCACATGCCTCGCAATGCAAAACCATATATTTCCTGCTTGGAAAACATTACTACCAGCAAAAACGTTATCAGAAAGCGGTTGATTATTTTCAAAAGGTTGACAAATTTGACCTGAATGAAACCCAACTGGCCGAGTATTATTTCAAATGGGGCCATTCCAATTTCCAGTTGGGTAAACGCGAACCTGCCATTATTGCATTCAATGAAATACGCAATACCGAAAACGCCTATCAAAAACCGGCCATTTATTATTACGCCCACCTGAGTTACGAAGACAAAAAATATGCGGCCGCCCTTGAGAATTTTCTTAAAATTGAAAAGGAACCGGGGTATAAAACAATTGTGCCGTATTACATTACACAAATTTATTATTTCCAGGGCGATTACAACAAGGCCATTGAATACGGTTTGCCGTTGCTGGATTCAGTGGTGCCCAAACGCGAGGCCGAATTGAACCTGGTTATTGGTTCATCCTATTACAACCTTAAAAAATACGACCAGGCTTATCCTTATCTTGAAAAATATGCAAACACCGGGGCCCCGGGACGCGATGAAAGTTACCGCATTGGTTTTTGTGCGCTTGAAACAAAACAATATCAAAAGGCTGTTACCTGGTTCAACAAATGCGTGAACACGAACGATGAACTGGCTCAAACAGCCTGGTACCACATGGCCATGGCCTATTTGAAAGGCGGCAAAAAAGAAGAAGCCCGCCAAACATTCAGCCGTTGCATGAAACTGGAATTTAATCCTGCCGTACAGGAAGACGCGCATTATAATTATGTAAAACTCAACTACGAACTGTCATTTAACCCGTATCACGATGCCATTGCTTCGGTAAAAACCTATTTTGAAAAATATCCCGAATCAACCAAAACCGAAGAATTAAAAACATACCTGGTAAGCATGTTCCTTGCGGGGAAAAACTACGAGTCGGCCTACCACACATTAAACGAATTAAAAAATAAAGATTTATCGCTGCAGCGTTCTTTTCAATTGGTGGTATATAACCTGGGTACCGACTTATTCAATAAATCGGAGTATGAAAAATCACGTAAATATTTTAGTGAAGTAAAGCGTTATCCGATTGACAAAAACCTGAATGCCGAAGGGTATTTCTGGATTGGCGAAAGCAACTATTTGGAGGAAAAATGGGACGATGCTATACAGGGTTATACGCGGTTTTTGGAAGAACCCGGGGCTGTGAGCAATCAGTATTATAACCGTGCCCAATACAATTTGGGTTATTGCTGGATGCAAAAAGGCTACCTGGCCGGTGACAATGTTCAACGCAGCAACGCAACCCAAACCAGCAGCGAAATGTATGCTCAAAGCCTGGTTCACTTCAGAACATTTACCACCTATAAAAATGAAAGTGATAACCTTCGCCTGAACGATGCCTATTTACGCATGGGCGATATTTATTATATACGGGCCGACAATGCAACTGCCCTGACGTATTATGATAAGGCGTACACTTCGGGTATGAGTGCAAGCAAGGACTATGCATTATTTCAAAAAGCCATGTGTGCCGGTTATACCGGCAAACGCGATGACAAAATTGCCATGCTCAAAAACATGCTGGCAAGCTATAAGCAGTCAAGGTATATAGGCGATGCGAAATTTGAAATTGCCGAGACCTACCGCGTACTGGAAAATAAAAACGCGGCACTTGAATGGTATACAAAAGTTGTAAAGGAGCATCCTGACAAATTTTTAAAGGTCAAACATTCACGTTTTGAAATTGCGTTAATCCTGTACCGGAATAAGGAATATGATGCTTCCATTAAGGCGTACAAAGAAATTTTAAAAGAGTATACCGACCCGCAGGATGTTGAAGACGCGCTTGAAGCCATGAAACCGGTTTATTCCGATGCTGGAAAAGTTGATGAGTGGGTTGCACTCATGAAGCAGTACAATAAATTTGATAAAAACAAATTCAGTGCCGACACTACATATTTTAACTCGGCCGACAGGTACCGCGAAGAAAAAAATTATGCCAAGGCCGTTGATATGTACAACAATTACCTGGTACAGTTCAACCCGGCCATTTTTGAATTGAATGCAACATTTTACCTGGGCGAGTGCCTGGAACTTTTGGATAAAAAAGACGAAGCTATTCCGTATTACGAAAAAGTTGCCGGCATGCCAAACAGCAAATTCACCAACCATACATTACGCAAGCTGGTGCATTACTATGTGGAAAAGAAAGATTGGGCCAAAGCCGTTGAGTACGAACACCGCATTGAAACCAGTATTACCGATCCTACCGATTTGTTATATGCTTACCAGGTACAAATGCGCGGCCATTATAACCTGAAAAACAATTCTGATTTGTTCAACTATGCCAAAAAAGTAATTGATTCGCCAAAGGCCGGTAATGACGATAGGGCAGAAGCTTATTATTACAGGGCAAAAATGGCGTTTGAACAAAACAACATGGTTGATGCCGAAAATGATTTCAAAGAAGTTGAAAAACTCACCAACAAGGAATGGAAAGCTGAAGCCGCTTTTACGCGTTGTTTAATTAAATACAACAAGGGCGAGCATGTATATGCCGAAAAAGACCTGTATGCGTTCTTTAAACAAAAACCAAGCTACAACTACTGGACGGCAAAAGGATATATACTGTTGGCTAAAAACTATTGCCAGTTGGACGACACTGCACAGGCAAAAGCCACGCTTAAAAGTGTAATTGACGGGTATACCATCAAAACGGATGGCATTGCGGCCGAAGCTACCGAAGAACTGAATAAAATCACCGAAGCTGAAAACAGGATGCAGCAGAAAAAGGCGGAGATCATAAAGGGAAATGAAGAAAACGGTGAGAAACACGAAAACGAATAACATTATGAAACGGATACTGTATATAGCTTTTTTCTGCGCAGCATTTATCGCTGAAAAAAATGCATGTGCGCAAACAACAGGAGG
>DASPJQ010000920.1:0-1273 GCA_035628535.1 Flavobacteriales bacterium
AAATTGCCAGTACATCATAAGTTGGTAGCACCGTTATACTGGACGTCAATATATTGTCACTGCCACTATACAACATCATTTTTACTAATAAACCACCGATAATAACCGATGGAATAGCTAAAAGAATGAGTGGAATAGTCATGACTGGCGAAGTTTCATGGAGATGAGCACGCACATCTGAAGAAAAACGTTCATGAGTATGGAACGTCAAAAATAGCGCTCGGAATATATACAAAGCCGTAATAAAAGTTCCGATCAATAAGCAGCTATACGCATAACCATGCCCAAAAATGTTAGACACATGCACCGCTTCAATAATGGCATCTTTTGAGTAAAATCCGGCAAATGGCGGAATAGCGGCCAAAGCTAACGCGCCAATTAAGAAAGTAACATAAGTAATCGGTAAATATTTTCTTAACCCACCCATTTTTTGCATGTCCTGCTCATGGTGCATTGCAATAATGACCGAACCTGCTGCTAAGAATAATAACGCTTTAAAACATGCGTGGGTTAATAGATGGAAAATACCGGCAGAAAAAGCCGAGGCACCATTCGCAGCCATCATATAACCCAATTGCGACATCGTTGAAAACGCAATCACGCGCTTAATGTCATTAGAAACCAGCGCCAAACAACCCATGAATAACGCACCGGTAGCACCAATAATTAATACTAAACTTAACGCTGCACTTGAATATTCAAACAGCGGTGAAAGACGCGCCACCATAAATACACCGGCAGTTACCATGGTGGCAGCATGAATTAAGGCAGAAATCGGGGTTGGACCTTCCATTGATTCGGGCAACCAAATGTGTAACGGCACTTGCGCAGATTTACCCATGGCACCAATAAATAAAAAGATACAAATAATGGTGAGCAAAGAGGCATGAAAATTAGGCAATACCGTAACGACAATATTGACAAGCGTAGTCGCTTGCGGAAAAACCGTTTGATAATTTAATGAACCGGTATAATCCAGTAATGCTGCAATTCCCAATAAAAAACCAAAATCGCCCACTCGATTCACAATAAAGGCTTTTAAACTCCCAGCTACGGCGGATTCTTTGCTATACCAAAAACCAATCAACAAATATGAAACTAAACCAACGCCTTCCCAACCAAAAAATAATTCCGCGAAATTATTCGCCATAACCAACATCAACATCATGAAGGTAAATAAAGACATATAACAGAAAAAGCGCTGATAACCAGGGTCATCTTGCATATAGCCAATACTATAAATATGCACCAACAACGAAACGAACGTTACAAC
>DASPJQ010000921.1:0-4059 GCA_035628535.1 Flavobacteriales bacterium
AAAATAATATAGATTTAACAAAAACTGATTACGGAATAAATAGTTTTGAAGTAGAAAATCCAGAAAACGGCGGCAAAGAAAATAATATTGAATTACGTTTTATTGATGAGGGGAGAATCAAAAGAATATTAATAACGAAAAAACAAGCAAAAGAATTATTTTATAGTTTGGCCGATGATTTAGGGATTGATATCGGGTGAAAATTTTTTGAGAAAAGGCGTTGACAAGCTTTCGCGTATCGTATAGGCTGTTGGAAGTCGGGGCAATGACGCCCCGGGAAAAAAGAGAAAAAAGAAAGGAAAAGAAAAAAAATGAAAGCAACAAACGGATTTAATACTCGGGTTGCCGCTATTGCGGCGGATGGAAAAACATTCGCGTTTCGTCCTTCCTGCACGTTTCAGGGCGATGAAGTTTTCACTGTCGAGGGTGAAGTCGCCGGGAGCATCGGTGAAGCATACGGGGAACAATGCTTTTGGCCCGCTGAAACATTGCAGACGGTTGAACAATATTTGTTGGCCAAGAAATTGGCCAAAGCAGTCGGCGCGGTTCTTTGTTGCGCTCAACGGGTATCCCCGGCGGTCGAATCTTTTATTGAACAGGAACAATTAATTATTAAAAAAATTGCCGCACGCCGCGCAGAAAACGAAAAAAAGGAAATGGAACAAAAATTAAAGGAAGGAAAAATTCTCGTGGACAACCGGGGTCGCATTTACCCGGGGCGCGGTAATGGCTGGCGTTTTATTCCAGCGAATTAAGAGAAAAACAAAAAAAATGTATAAAATTATTTTCCAAGACGGGAACGAATTGCGCGGTTTCGAAACCGTGGAAGATGCCCAACTCCATCTTGAGACATGGTGCGAGGGTATCGCCGGGGCGCGAATTGTCAGAGATTTTGACGCGCCGGAAAACGAAGAATTTACCGTTAACGAATAAACAATAAAAGAGAAAGAAAAAAAAATGAAACAAAAAAAATTTAACATTCAGGTGCGCCGGGGCAATGAGATAATTGGCACAATCAAACGCCAATTGCGCGCGGAGCAAATTGGGAATTTTAATCCCCTTTTTTGCACTTTTAAAGGGGAAAGAAAATTAGTCCAGTCGGATCAGGGCAACCTTTCAGACCCTTTCCGCCGCGAGGATTCTTATGCGGAAAGTTTGTTTATTAAAATTTAATTAAAAAAAAGAACAAAATACCCGGGGCGGGAATTAATTTTCTCGCCTTTTTTGTTTTTAGGGGTGATGAGTTGAAATAAAATGCATTAAATTTTGTCATATGTTTGCGAAAATAACGATTTTTATTTGTTTTTAATATCAGGGTAGCGGGAAATCCCGGAAATAAGGTTTTTTTGTAAATATAAAATTTTTTTTATAAATAATAAAATAGAGGGATTAAATAAAACATTTTAGATCAATAAATAGATATTTGAAATAAATAATTAAAATAAATAAATAAAATATTTTAAATAAATAATAAATCCCTGAAATAATTAAAATAACAAAAATAATACGGGCCTACGGCCCCTAGGCGGGTCCAGCCCTGCCCGGGGTCTGGCCCTGCCCGGGGTCTGGCCCTAAAAAAACGAATCTGCTTTTTTCTTTCGTGGATTGCTTTTTTTTGAACTATTTTTTCTTTGCTTTATAACCTATTGATTGAAAGGGATTTACAGAACAAAAAATTTTTTGAAAATCCGTTGACATTATTTAGTGGTTCACGTATTGTTTTTCCTGTCAGGGGCAACTGGCACGTAGTCAATCGCGTGGGGATTGACCGGAGAAAACCGTAAAACCCGCTTGTTCAGGCGAAAAACCTGATTGACTACTCCGGCGGTAAAAATGGAGTGGAAGCCCGGGGCGGTAAACCGTCCCTCTGTTGGGATAAACGGATAGGTATTCCTCCCTTTTGACATTACAAGGAGAGAACCGAAAAAAGGAAATTTAAGATGGGATTGAATGATTTTCTCGCCATTGCCCCGGGACGTGACAACCGGGGTAAAACGAGACAATTACAAATTAATTGTTTTGGGTTAACGTTTCTTCCCGCAAAAACAGCGAATTGAAACAAACATTAGAGAAAGTAAAAGAATTATGTCTCATCAAATCGAAGAAACTGACGCGCAATGGGGTACTGATATGGCTTGGCACAAGCTCACTGTGATTAAACCAGAATTGAGTTTGGAAGAAAATTGGTTAACTCAATGGGATGTCAAACCAGTTGAGCTTGTTACCATTAACGAAGAAAATGCCCCGGTGCCATCAGGTTATTCCATTCTCCGTTGTACGGATAACGGTAAACACGTTGGAAAGCCATTTGACCCGTCAACATATACGGTAATTGATAACAAAACTTTTCTTGAACTCCTAAAGAAAAGCTTTGCGGGTACGAAGATCAAGGTTGTTTCAACCGTTTCAATGCAGAACCGCAACCTTGTTGCGGTGTCAATTCGCCTTGATAATCTTAAAGATTTCAAGGTTGCAGGGCGCGAATTTGAGGCGTACCTGAATATGGGGAACGGACTTGCGAACGGGATGCCGCTTTGGGCACGTACCGGCAATCACTGCGTTGTCTGCAAAAACACGTTTGATTCTGCACTGGTAAGCGGCGGAAAAGAGGTTGCTGTGCGGTATAAGCACTCAAAAAACATGAGTGCACAGATTGAGAATTTGCCGCAGATTATTGACGCGGCAATCGGGGTACAACGAGAATTTGCTGAAGCGTTCAATTCCCTTGCAAAAGTCCCTTGTGGATTGATTCAGGCGGAACGCGTTTTTACTGGATTTTTAACCAGCGAAAATGATTTGAAGCGTGCAAAAGAACTCGGGAAAAGTGCACGGCAGTCAGATGTTATCTCAACGCGTTCGAAAAACACTGCCGCACGATTGACAGAACTTTTCAGCCGGGGGGCAGGAAATCGAGGGAAAGATTTTGCCGACGTTTTTAGTGCGGTAACAGATTTTTATACGCACGAATCCAGTGGCGGAGACAACGCTTGGAAGCAGTTTGAATCGAGCGAATTCGGCTCGGGACTTCGGAAGAAACAAGAGTTTTTTGAACTCGTAACGGTGCCCAAAAGTCGTGATACGCTGGAAGAAAGAGGGGCACGTGTGCTTGAACTTCCGGCATTGAACTGATTATGTTGGGTGTCGCTTTTGCCGTCGTTGTAATTTTCCTAATTATTTGGATTTATTGCAACGAATAATTAATCTTCAAAAACATTGTGCTGGGGGATTCCCCCAGCGCAAACTTTTGCAGAGTAGTTAAACCCTAAACGAAAGAGAAAGGAAAAAAATGTTAACGCAATTCCTGTTTGGGAAAGACTCATCTTTTCCATGTCTAAGACGCCAAGCCCGCAAATTTTGCGGGGTGTGGCTTGTAAGCAGTTGGCGCGTAATTCCTACAATCAGCGGCGCACGCAATCCTTTATTAGAGAGTAAGCAATTATGCTGGAAACCCGTTTTCCGGCTGAAAGGAGAGTGGAATTGAAAGCGGAAATTCAAAAACGAGAAATTACCTTATCGCCCGCACAAGTGCTTATGATTCGTTTGTATCGACGTTATAAGCAAATTGCGAAGCGTATCGACGAACGGATTGAAAAGGCGAAATCGGATATTCTCGCCATTGCCCCGGAAGAGGAATGGACGGGATTAGACGGGGAAAAGAAAGTTGTTTCAGTATCGTTTCAATCACGTACGGGCTTTGATCTTGAAAACTTCACGCGTGATTACCCTGAGCTTGCGCGGGAGTATACTTCAAAGGGGATTCCTTTCCCCGTAGTTCGGTTGCATTAGATCACTTATCATTCATTGCCCCGGGTTTACACCCCGGGGCATTTTTTTTGTGCTTTAGACTATTAGTTTTTTTTGTGCCCTGTATTAACTGCCCTGCCAGTGGCCAAAAAACGACAACTCTCTAAAATGCCCTAGGACGCGTTTTTATTTGCGGGGAATACCTATGTAGCGGGCACGCATACGGAGCGCACAAGCTGAAAATTTTTTTACAATTATTTCTCCTTCATTATCAATGGTTTATGACAACGAACGACACAAAAACAAAGCCTAAAA
>DASPJQ010000922.1:0-3238 GCA_035628535.1 Flavobacteriales bacterium
ACCATTTTTACATCATTACGTTTGCCTGTATTTCGCTTTCAACCATTCCGTTCATCCTTAAATACAAACAAAGTCTTACCCTGGCCGGTAACTGGTACGTTATTCAGCAAACCATTACCTCCAGCGTTAGTGTTTACATACAGGAAGTCAAACCCGACATGGCCGGCACCTTGTGTACCATGTCATTCATCCTTTTCATTTTTTTCATTTTTGGGGTAAGACGCGCCATTGCACGTTTAATTCCGTTTGTATCCATTTTTATCCTTACGCTGGTCCTGCAAACAATGAATATTACGGTGGATTTGGGTATTCCCGAAAGCCAGCAGTTACCCAACCAGCCTTTTGTTGCCTTGGTGCCATTTTTCCTGTGCTTTTACCTGGTGGTTGTGTTCATGCGCACCAATTCAAAGGCCGAAAAGCAAATACAGGGCCAAAAACAAATGGTTGAAGCAAAAAACAAGGAAATTACCGACAGCATTCATTATTCAAAACGCATACAAACCGCGTTAATGCCTACCGAAGAACGGGTTGAAAAAGTTATTAAACGCCTTAAATCATAAACAAATGGTGTTTGCCCGTGCCATTTCCTATACTTGCGTCCGCATGCGGGTATTTCTTTTTATCGTCTTTTGCGTATGGGCCAGCTGCGCTTTTGCCGGATTGTCGCCTGTTGCGAAGAAAAAAACCATCGATTCGCTTAAGCAGGTAATAAAATCCGCAAAACACGACAGCCTTCGCATTCAAGCGTTAATTTCATGGGACGATATTATTTATGTGAACGATCCGGATCTTGACCTGGAATTGAACAAAAAAATTCTGGGCATATGCACAAAAAACCTCAAAACCAAACTCAACAAGAAAGAACATGCCTTTTTCCTTTCGGCCAAAGCCAAATGCTATAACAATTTGGGGCTGATTTACGAGGACCGTGGCGAATTTGCAAAAGCCATCGATTGCCAGATGAAAGGGCTCAAAATTGAAGAAACCATTGGTGACAAAAAAAGCATTGCCATGTCGCTCAACAACATTGGTGTTATTTACCAATACATGCACAATTATACCGTAGCGCTTAAATTTCACCAACAAAGCCTGAAATTAAGGGAGGAAATACGCGATACGGTAGGCATTTCGGCCTCGTACAACAACATAGGCAACAATTACATTTACATTGGTGATTCGGCAAGGACCAAAAACCCGGCTTTTGCCAAGGTTCAGTTCAGCATTGCCATTGGTTACTACCGACAAAGCCTTGCCCTGAAACGGAAAACAAACGATAAAAACGGCCTTGCGCTTACGCTTAATAACATTGGTAACATTTACCTGGTACAAGGTGAATTTAAAAAAGCCATGGACTATTATCACCAAAGTCTTAAGGTAAGGGAAGAAATGGGCGACCATATTGGCATTTGTTCAACCCTTGATAATATTGGAACCGTTTATTATGACCAAAAAAATTATGCCAGGAGCATTGAGTATACTGAAAAAGCCCTTGAAATTGCCCGTAAAGCAAAATTGGCCCATGAAATAAAGAGTGCAGCGCTTAATTTATACCGGTGTTACAAGTTTACCAAAAACTTTAAAAAGGCGCTTGACATGCACGAGCTTTTTATACGCACCGTTGACAGCCTGCAAAGTGATGAAAACGAAAAAGCGCTCATACAACAGGAATACCAATACCAGTATGAAAAAAAAGCCATGGCTGACAGTTTAAGGCATGCCAGTGCCGCAAGGGCAAAAGACGTTGAATTGCGCAAACAAAAGGCGCTTTCGCAGCAAAATGAATCGGAACTAAAAACAAAACGCATTTTACAGTACGGCTTATTTGGCGGCCTGGGCATTGTGCTTTTGTTTACTGTTTTTATGTACAACCGGTTTAAACTTACCCAGCGCCAGAAAATCATTATTGAGCAAAAAGAAAGAGAAACCCATTTGCAAAAAATCATCATTGAGGAAAAGCAGAAAGAGATCATTGATTCCATCCACTACGCAGGCCGCATTCAAAAAGCGCTTTTGCCCTCTGAAAAATACATTCGCAAAAACCTGAATTCTCAATGAAGCTGCGCCTGATCATACTTTTATTTATTGCCGGTTTAAAGGGAACCGGCCAGGTTACACCACGCATTCAAAAACAGGTTGACTCCATTCAACAGGTAATTCAAACAGCCGGGCACGACACCATAGTCGTAAATGCCATTAAAAAATGGTCGGACCTTATTTATACTACCAATACCGTGGTTGATTTTGAATTAATGCAACGCATTGAAAAAATAAGCGCAAAAAACCTGAAGAAAAAACTCACCCCGGGCGAGAAAAAGTTCTTCCTGAAGTCAAAAAGCTATGCGCTGAACAACATCGGGTTGTATCATTACCTCAACGTTGATTACATTAAAGCAATTGAATGCCATACAAAGGCCCTTAAAATAAGGGAACAAACTGGCGACAAACAGGGAACCGCTGCTTCACTCAACAACATTGGGCTTATTTATGATGACCAGGGTAACATTGATAAGGCCATTGAATATTACACCCGCAGCCTTAAAATTGACGAAGAAGTAAATGACAGCCTGGGTATTTCCAATTCATTGGGAAACCTTGGAAACGTTTATTACGCTAAAAAAGATTATGAAAAATCGCTGCAATTCCATATGCGCGGCCTCAGGCTGAAAGAAAAATTACATGATACGGAAGGCATAGGCGCTTCACTCAACAACATTGGCAACATTTACCTCATACAGGGCGACCTTGAAAAAGCCATGGATAATTATACCCAAAGCCTGGCAATAAAACATAAAATAAATGACATACGCGGCCAGTCTGATTCTTACAACAACATCGGCATTGTTTATTTTGAAAGAGGGGACTTGGACAAATCCATCCATAACAGCAAACGTGCACTGCAGTTGGTAGAACACCGGGGCTACATTCCTGAAATAAAAAATGCCGCTCTTCAACTCTACCAGGTTTATAAAAAGAAAGGCGATTACAGTAACGCCCTTAAGATGCATGAACTGTACATCCGCGCGCGCGACAGCATTTTGCGTGAAGAAAACCATAAGGCCATTATGCTGCAGGAGTACAAATACCAGTATGAAAAACAGGCCCTGGCCGATAGTGTAAGGCACCTTGAAGAACAAAAAATTAAAGACGCCCGGTTGGCTGGTGAAAAAGCGTTGGCCCGCAAACAACAGGTTGACCTTAAAAACAAACGTTTCCAGCAGTACGTTTTATTCGGAGGCCT
>DASPJQ010000923.1:0-5834 GCA_035628535.1 Flavobacteriales bacterium
TCCAAAACACGATGAAAAGACTATATTTCAGCACGAATCTGGTCAAGAGTTTTGTCTTTAGTATTTATAGCACGTAAAATAAGTTCTTGTTGTTTTTTTGCGTTGTTAAACTCTTCTTCGCTGCATACACCTATTTTTGAACCAGGATATACGGCTATGATGGAATACTGGCTGCGCTTATCGTAATTAATTTGTTGGTAAGGGTAAAAGGAAACGCAGGTATTGTTAGTTTTGTCAACCAAAAGCATCAGCGAAGGTTTTTCGTCTGAACTTTCAAGCGAAACTTTTGCCATAAGGGGTTCAATATTGGTATTGGGTATGGTAATTATTTTATCGCAATTGTGCATACCGGGACTGCGAACCCTGAACTGGGCGCGGTAGTATTTGAGCTGTGCGGACCTGAGACCCAAAGCAGCAACGGTGCTGTCCTGGCTGCGTTGCAGGGTGTATGCCTGCATCCCAACGCTATCGGCAAATTTTTGCATTTTTTCAAGTTCTTTCGTGTATTGTTCAAAACGCCATTCATATGTCTCAATGGCTTGTTTGCGTTTCGGATTGTCTTTCCCGGCACGTGTAACTGTTGTATAAAATTCTTTCGTGCGTTCCTGTACTTTTTGGTTTGATAAATTCTCTTCATTTATCACAAAAGGAATTTCATACGGGCGTCCATGGAATTTGAATTTCATAACTATAACGTCTTCTTTAAAATCAGGAACAAAGGCAAGGTCTTCAATATAGTTGGGTAATATACGGCTTGAATTGGGGTCCCAATTGGCTTTGCCTGACACTTGCCTGTTTATGGAATCAAGTTGCTTGAAATGGTATTTGCTGTTTTCACCTCTGTACCGCAGGTTATACTTTTTTGTCACTTTGGTTTCGGGATATTCAATAAAGGTCATGCGTTTGCGGTTCCGGTAATTCCAGTTGTAAGAATTATTGGTGTATTTTCTGATCGTGAATGTAAAGTTATTGGGATTACCGTCCAGTTCAAAATACAATTGTTCAAAAAATATGTCGGGCGGGCTAACAGGCATTGGGTAATTAAACGGTATTCGGTTTCTTACAAAACTCACCATGGCGTTATCTACTTTCCACGGCTCGTTGTTATTGCTTGAAAATTGCTTGAACCCATCACCGGTTTGTGCAGGGGTGAATTCCGCCTTTATTTCGGCAGCAGGATTTGGAAATACTTCTTTTCCGTCTTTTTTCATGTTAATCTCAAACATACCCGCACTGGCCATAAAAGCACCGTTTACATTGGTGTCAACACGCATGTTTATGCCCGAAAAAGCAATGCTTATGGGATCAAAAAATTCGCGATAATTCAACTCCACATTGCCGGTCACAACTTTTCCTTCTTCGTCAACAAAGGCGTTTTCCGGAATTATCAGTTTTACGTTTTCGGTTTTGAACTCGGTTTTTACAGCCGTGTTTATTATTGTTGTTGTGGATGGCACCGTAATGTCCTGTACCGGCCCCCTGGCAAATGGATATTCGCTGGCAAAATCGGCCTGAATGTTCGTTTGGGCCAACTGTTGCTTAAGATCGGCCAGTTGCTGTGCTGATAACGGTTGCTTTTTTATTTTAAGTTCCTTTAAACCTGTCATTTCATAAAGCAGTTTGTAATTGGTCATGTTGGTATTGTTCAGTTCAATTGATTGTAGGTTTTTGCATTTTTCAATTTGGGCTGAATTGATTTCAACGCGGCAATTTACGAGTGTCAATTTTTTTATGGAAGTGTTTTTGGATAGTTTATCAAAAAAGTTCACATCACGAATGGTGGCATTGCTTAAGCAAAGTTCAGTCACATTTAAATCGGAACCTGGAAAACTTTCATTTGCAGTGCAGTTATCCAGTATCATTTTTTTTGTTTCAATATCAGCCAGCATAGTGCTCTTATTCAGGTCTGAAAGTTTTACGCAATTCAGGTTATTAAAAGCGCTTAAAACCAATAGTGCTGTATCGTTTTGCAATTTTTCGTTATCGCTAAGGTCAATGGATGAAAGCGACTGGCAGTTCCAAAAAGAAGATGAAATGAATTCTATCTGGTTGGTGGATAAATCAAGGTTACGCAGGTTGACCAGTTTCTGCAAATGAAACGGTATTTCACGAATATAGTTTTGAGACAAATTTAACGAAACAATGGAAGGGTGTTTTTGCAACGGTAACGGTATGGCCAGCAGGTTGCAATTGGCCGCGCTTATATAAATAAGTTCGGGACCGTTGATGGCGTTCAATGATGCTGACAGGTTCAGTTGCGGGTTATTGTCTACAATAATTCGTTTAAGGTTCAGGTTTTCAGAAAGCCATGAAGGCAGTACTTTCAATTCGTTGTTCTGCAGGAAAATCCCTTCCAGGTTTTTAAATTTTTTTATTTCCGGTGAAAGGTATGTGAGGTTCGAATTAGAGAGGTCAAGCGTAACAACCTTTTCAGGTTCCTGTGCTGCAAGGGTAAGATCGCGGTAAATACCGTCCTGTTGTGCGTGTGCATGAAGTCCCAGTGCTCCCAATGCAAGAAGTAAAAAATGGTTTTTCATAAATGGTTGATGTATTAATTGGCCGCTTTTCATATACCTTTAAAGCAAACTGAGGCAATGGAATGTTACAGCCGGTTAATAGTTAATGGTGGTCAAGCGTAAAAGTAACCCTCAAATTACGCGGGCAACCCTCGTTGCGTTTCTTTAACGCTTGATCCCAGTTATTTAAGGGATTTTTAAGAAGGATTTAAAATAAAAATGAAAAAGAGAGTTATTCTTTGTTTTCTTTTTCACGTGAATCGTAACATTGCTGAAGCTGTAATTCATTGCACAGCTTAACCAGTTTTTTCCGGGCATCACCACTAAGTCCGTTACAGCCAAGACAAAGCGGAGATGAATAATAATCATTTGCGGGAATAGAAAATCCCCACGAATCAAGATAATTGCAGTCCAGGCAAACGGAAATAAGCCCCACAACGGTATCGTTTTTATAAAAAGCAATGGCCATTCCGGGATTAAAGCAGGCTGAACCTGTCATTGAAAACGTATTGGTGTCACGCACCAGTTTTGCCAGCATGTCTATTTGTTTTTGTGAAAGTTGTTTTCCTTTTTCTTCAATTTTTGTGTAATTGAAGCTATGGAGCCCATTCCATTCACCGCTGTGTTTTAATGAATAGCCTTCAACGCGATCATAGGCAAATGTTTTAAGTGGGTCGTTAAGAAATTGTTTTTTGACAAGCTGCATGCACTGTGTCGCCTGTTCAAGCAGTTTGTCAGTTTCTTTTTCAGTGATAGTATAGTTTTTTGGAAAACTTGCTATACAGGTTGAATATTCAAAATAGAATTTACGTTCTTCAGGAATGCTGGATTTGTTTTTGGCGTTAAAATGTTTTGACTGCTCAATATAAACAGGATAGTTGTGGTAATAATAATAGGTCAGGCTGGTAACATTATTGTTTTTGCTGGTATAGTGCGTTGTTTTAACCGGATAATTGTCTCTATTGACCCATGCCAGTATTTGCCTTGATCCTTTTACACGCAACACCTCAATGCGTTTTAGGGTGGTATCGGCATTAATGGCCTCAACGGTTTTATCAATAGTTGAAATGATTACCGCGGAATCCTGCTGTGCAAAAAGTGTGCAGGGGAGAAGGTACAAAAGGACTAAAAAGGACCGCGCCATGGGCTTGTTTTTGTATCGGTACACCTTACCAGGCCGGGCGTTGAACCAGGTTAAAAACAATACTTATCCTGCTCAACCAGCTTCGCAGCAATGTTCCTGCGGTGGTTCTTGATGTTTTCATTTTCCGTTTTTGTAAAACGCTTCAATCCCATCAGCATCATGCGTTGCTCATCGCCTTCGGCAAATGAATTAATGGCGTCCTTCCCTTCTTTGTAAATGGCATCGGCCGCTTCGTGCACGTACACTTTCATGAGCGAGTATTGTTCTTTGATGGCTGCTTCGCCACGCATACCGGCCAGTTTTTCAACCCGCAGCAATACCGACTCGGCAATGTACGTTTGCATTACCATGTTCGTAATGTTAAGCATAATTTCCTGTTCCTTTGCAAGCTCCGCGCCAATTTTTTGCGCTGCAGCACCGGCAACCATCAGCACGGCCTTTTTAAAATTGGCAATGTATTTTTTCTCGGCAGCAAATGGAGCGGTGTCTGGTTCACCAAAATCAGGAATACTCGTTAATTCACCCGCTACTTTCATGGCTGGCCCCAATAAATCCAGTTCACCTTTCATGGCCTTGCGCATAAGCATATCAACCACCAGCATGCGGTTTATTTCATTGGTGCCTTCAAATATGCGGTTAATGCGCGAGTCACGGTAGGCGCGGTCCATAGGCGCTTCGGCACTAAAGCCCATACCGCCATATATCTGCACGCCTTCATCAACCACGTAATCCAATGTTTCCGATCCGTCCACTTTCAGCATGGCGGCTTCAATGGCAAATTGCTCAACACCTTTTAAAAGCGCCTGTGCATGGTCCATTCCACCGGCAGCGTACGCGTTAATGGCATCTTCAATGTTTTGGGTGGCGCGGTACAATGCCGACTCGCATGCATAAATGCGTACAGCCTGTTGCGCAATTTTATGCCTGATTGCGCCATATTTTGAAATGGGCCTGCCAAATTGAATGCGTTCATTGGCGTATGCAACTGAGTTGGTCGTTGCCGCCTTTGCAGCGCCCAATGCAGCGGCAGCTAATTTAATGCGGCCCACGTTCAAAATGTTTAAAGCAATTTTAAATCCGTTGCCGCGCGTGCTTAATAAATTTTCAGCAGGCACTTTACAGTCGTTAAAGAACACCTGGCGTGTTGAACTTCCTTTAATCCCCATTTTCTTTTCTTCAGGGTTCAATGAAATTCCGCCAAACGATTTTTCTACAATAAAAGCGCTTAAATTTTCATCGTTTTCAATTTTGGCAAATACAATAAAAATATCGGCAAACCCACCGTTGGTGATCCACATTTTTTGTCCGTTCAATAGATAGTGTTTGCCATCGGCACTGGGAACCGCTTTTGTTTTTCCGCTGTTGGCATCGCTTCCGCTACCGGGTTCGGTCAAACAATAGCAGGCCTTTAATTCACCGGTAGCCAGTTTCGGAATATATTTTTGTTTTTGTTCTTCGTTCCCGTAATATAAAATAGGCAATGTGCCAATGCCCGTATGCGCGGCCAACGAAACTGCAAACGAGTGACCGGCACCAATGTTTTCAGTAACCAGCATGCCCGTCACAAAATCTTTTTCAAACCCACCGTATTGTTCGGGTATGTTCATGCCAAGCAGTCCAAGTTCAGCGGCTTTGTCAAGCAGTTTCACGGTTAGTCCTTCTTCCTGCGCGTCAATGCGGTCAAGTATGGGTCTTACTTCCTGTTCAATAAAGTCCTTGCAGGTTTGTGCAATCATTTGCTGCTCCTCGTTGAATTGCTCAGGAATAAAAATTTCTTCAGCTTTGGTTTCCTTGATCAGGAATTCGCCACCTTTCAATGATGCTGTTTTTGTTTCCATATTTTTTCTTCTTTTCACTTCGCGGCCGCAAACTGCACGAATCACACAGATTTGCCGGGAAGCATAATTTGGTTTTTTTTCTTTTTTGGCCGCCTCCCTAAAGGGCCGGGCTTTCGCCTTTACTCCTCGCCCGTGCGTACACTTTGCTGCGGGGTATCGGCTCAATCCCTGGCGGGGTTAATCGGTTGAATTTATTGTTGCGTTGCTATAAACATGTCGCTCCTTCGGAACGTTAAAGTATTTCCAACACGCCTGCCGCCCCTTGTCCCGTTCCCACGCACATGGTTACAACACCGTATTTTTTATTCTGCCGTTTCAATTCGTTAATCAACTGCA
>DASPJQ010000924.1:0-9789 GCA_035628535.1 Flavobacteriales bacterium
CCGTTTAATAGATACCCGAATTGGAAGGTGGTTTACACCTGACCCAATAATAAATCCTGGTGAAAGCCCTTATGCTTCTTTTGCAAATAATCCTATTTACTTTACTGACCCGAGTGGATTATATCCAGGAGGTGTTGAAGAAGGTGCAGCGGATGCTGCTGCAAACACTCCCAAAAAAGGATTAATCGGCAGAATATTTGGAAAAATATTCAGTAAGAAAAATTCGAAAGTAAAAGAGGAAGATGAAAGTGCAATTGGTGACGGTATTAAATTAGCAGAAGTAACTATTACAGCCCCTAAAAGTGGAGTGAAGAAGCAGCCAAGTAAGAGGGAACAATATGCCAAAATGTTAAAGCAAATTGGAATGGACCCTGATGCTCCTGGCCTCTTTGAACGAATTGGTAATTGGTTAGGTAGAAAAGGCCGTGAATGGGACAGGTGGGCTGAGAGTATTAAAGGCTCAAGGCAGGAATGGACTTTTGGTGTACAGCTTAATACGAAAGATTTAAAAATGGGAGGCAGTACAAGTGATTTGCCATTTGTAAAACCAAAGAACTGGGATAATGTTTTAGATGTTGATTGGGATGATGTGAAGGATTTGGCCGAAATGGTTGATTACCTTGATAAAGTTGAAATGGCAAGTCAGTGGGGTCGAAATTACCTGCAATACCGTAAAATACTGTTCAGGTTAAATACCGGTAAGTTCAGAAATAAAAGCATGAGTACGTTACAGGTGTTGAAAATGCAAAAAACGTTATTTTGGCGCAAGGTCGCGGGACCGGTTTTAAAGGACATAACCGAAGATCACATAAAAGAAGATGTTAGTAAGGGAATAAGCAGGGGATATTTTCATGGAGAAGACGAACCGGATTCAGTGGTAACAAAAGGAATCGCTTATCCATCAGGAAATATTTTAATTAATAAACAGCACCCAGATTCTGCAGCCGCAAACAGGTCGCCTAATAAATTTAATTCAAGATATTATGAAATACCCAACTCGGCCGGTAAATAAACTGACGGCTATTGTTTGCACAGTAGCATGCCTAAATAGCAGTTGTTACGAGAGTAAAAAAGAGGAATCGATTGATTATTCTAAAAAGGATCAACCGAACACCCTGCATGGCTTGAGCCTTAAAAAGGATGATACTCATACATTCTTTTTAAGCGAAGATTGTGACGAATGCAATTTGGTCTCAGCAAATGACTCTTTAATGATTGCTTTTTGCCTAAATCAAAAACCCAAGAGGGGATATTATTGTTTTATCCGCGACACCAATAATGTGTTTAAATTCTATAAACGGGTTTATGATAAAGACATTAATGATTTTGCTACGGATGAATTTATTTGGTTAAATAAAAATGGCCAGATTATTGAGGATAAAAGTTTTTTTATTTCAATCAATGATCAAAATTATTACTCTTACGTGCTGAGGGATAAATCTCAAAAGGATTTAGTATTTCAACCAAAATTAAATCTGGACTATAAAAACATTCAATACGAATTGAAAAGCAGTAGCGGAAAAAATATAGCAGGTGAATTTAAGGGAGTTTATACTTTTAAGTTCAATTTTGATACAAAGGATACTTACAATTTTGTTTTCAAAATCAATTTAAATAATTCCGAAGAATTTAGGACTATACAAAAAAGAATAATAGTTAATTAGTTTTTAGTGAAAAACATCATATTCAGTTGATGGGTCCCTCCGTCCACATTGCACGAGATTTCGAGATAAAAGCGTCCGGATATCCGGACTATTATTGAAAATAAAACACTTATAAGCGCAATTTGTGTTTTACTTATTGTATTATAGATTCGTAATTGGAAGTTATTTTATAAGCAACATGATAACTGGTTAACCAGTAAACGTTCATTTTTAGCTTGTGTAATATTGTTTTTTAGCGCGGGCCAAATATCAATCCATGGATTTAACCCCTGTAAAACCTCGTTCGGTGTTAGTGTTCCTATAATGCCTTGAGGCGTGTTGTTGTAAATTTCCCGGAATCGTTCACATTCGGTATATATTTTTTGGTGATTGGTAAGGTCAAGTAAATTGATCCATTTACGTTTGAACTTATTATTGAACGCTTCAATTACGTTGTTAAAAATACCATTTGAAAAAGAAGTTATGAACTTTTTGATGTGTGATTGGTCTTTAAGAAAAACATCAACCATTCCCTTATTTTCAGGGCCACCATCACAGTATAGTTGGAATTGTTTTCCAAACAATTTATATTTTTTCATTACTTCCTTTAAATTATGGGCAACAGCAGCTGATGTTGGATTTACCATAGCTTTAATACCTAAGATAGCTTTTGAATAGTTGTCATAAATAATGTTGATGTAAAAACGCTTGCCGTCTTGTGTATGAATAACGGTAGAGTCCATGTGCAGAATTTGTAAGGATGCACCTGCTGTTACTTTTTTGACTATACGTTTTACTTTTCGTTTTTGTAAACCTATTTTTTGGGATATTAAAGAGGCATATTTGTAAAATGTTTTGAGCTTTATATTGAGTTCACCGTTACGTAGCAATGTGGCCCATATGTCGCATAAAAACAAATGGGTATTACTGCCGCATTGGAGGGCTTTGGCAATAACATTTTGTTCCTCAAGCGACAATTGGCATGGATGATGTTTGGTACATAGACCAAAAATGGAATTTTCACAAATCTTGTCATTGATCCACCGATTTAACGTTTTATACGAAATACCGCTTAACAACTCAAATTGTTTGGTGGTAATGCTGTTTTTACAAGCATTAAACACGTCAATAAAGTTGTTTTTATTCTCGCGGAGAACGGCCTTTACATCTTTTAATTTGTTAAAAATAGATTGGAAGCAATTCAATAACAATCCGTATACTTTAATTGCTTTTTGTATTTCAGTACGGCTATGAAACAAGTTTAATTCTGATTTGTTTTTGATAAACGGATCGTTTTCATTGTAACCAACAAGTTTTTTTTGATCCAGGTTATTCCATTCACTAAACGTACTTTTTGGGAGGAGTGATTTTTCATTTTCTGTCAAAAGTCCAAGGAGAAACCTGTGTTTATAAGAAGGATGGTAGGATTGTTTCACGGGGCTAAAAATAAAGGCTGCAAAAGTAGTTATACCGCCATGAATAAAGCAACCGTAGAAATACGGAATTTTTGGCGTAGAAATACGCATTCGCCAGAGAAAATACAAAAATTAAGACTTGCGTTTGGCCTTAGGTTCTTTCCTGGCGGTTTCTTCAAGCTGCCTGTACAGGAATTCAATAACCGGCATAACGAATTTGGCAACGTACATTTCATGTGCCAACGAGGTTGCATTAAACTCATTTAATATGCCAGCCATGTTGGGTAGTAAGTATTCTCGCTTATGAACAAACAAATTCCAGGGTAATCCTTTGAAGTTTTTTGTAAAGTCAGGTTCCTGCAGGAATAATTTAAGATGCTTTAAAATAAGATCATCTGTTACCTTGGTCTCACTGCCGGTAATGAAAAGAAAACGGCTATAGGCGTCAACCCAAACATACGTATAAACATCACCATCATAAGCCGGAAACTCAATGGGGTAAAAACAAATGTGTTCAAGCGCCCGGGTTGCTGTAAATGGGGTTATTATTTCTTCGGAGTTAATCACGGTTATTTTGTTTTGAGCCAATGTGTTTTTGGATTTCTGCGTGTATTAATTACCGCGAATATATAGACCAACTTATCCTGCTCAACGGCAAGAAAATGTATTAAAAAAGGAAAATATTTAACAGGTTTGCAACGTATATTTGAATAACGAACCTCATAAAACGGATTTTTAGCAATTGCCTGGAACTCGTTATTAACTACAGTTTCAAATCTTTTTCCTAAACCAAACTGTTTTTTGTTATAGTAGTCAATAGCGTCCTGAATTTCCCTTGCGGCCCGGTCTTCAACTAAAATGGTGAACATTTATTTTTTGTGTTTCAATTGCTTTTTTACCTCTGACCAAGGTTTAAAACTATTTGAAGTTGTAGTTTTAAGACGTTCCCGAACTATTTTCTTATGCCATTCAGGCACGGTGAAATCTTCCTCTACAGGATTTTCAATTTTAATGTTTTTTATCCGCTTAATGAATTCCATTAAAAAGTTATAGTCTTTTTCAGGCACCGCCAATTTTATATGTCGCATATTTTTTCGCTTAGTTCTCAAATATACGTAAATTCTTTTTACAAGTTTTATTGGTAAAACTCTTTTTTAAAGAAGAGATTCTGCCAGGGATTGAGCCGGTACCCCGCAGCCACTGTAAACCCAACCCCAACCAAGTCATAAGGCGAGGAGTAAAGGCGAAAGCCCGGCCCCTGCAAGCGCCATTGGGTTTATGATTTTTTTGAATTAATCTGGCGCTTCGTAGGGGGCGGCCAAATAAAAAACATTCCCGAATGCAATAGCTTAAACCAATTAACTGAAAGGACACCACCAGACAAAGGCAAGACCACCTATTTTTAGGTACTGTTCCAAATCACCTGAAAAAATGGGTATTTATACGTATTTGTGAATCCAATTATTAATTTAATCTTTACGGTGAATTTAAGGCTATGTCAGGATATGGTCTGAAGTAGTTGAGTGCTGTAAACCGCATCAAATAGCAAGCGAAGTAAAGCGTACAGCCCGGCCCGAAAGATTGAAGGCTCCTTGGAGCAGAGCTCACGAGGAATCCTTTGATCACAAGGAATGAGCATTTTTAGCACGCTTACCCCGAAGCAGAGTTTCGAGGACTGCGCGTGCGGTGATTCAAAATTTAAGATTTATTATTTAATTGATTAATTTTTAAATTTTGAATGCCTTAAGGGGACAGCCAAAAAAACAGCCCAATTAAACCGCCTGCGATTTTGTTAAACTTCTAAATCCCCAAATTCCCAAATCACCTCTCAATCACCACCTTTTTTGTAAGCGTGCCGTTGTTCGTATTGACCCGCACAAAATACACGCCCGCATTTACATCCAATGAAATTTCATTCAGCGTTGTGTTGACACCTGGTCGCACATACACCGTTTCGCCAATGGCATTCACCACGCTTATGGTTGCGTTAGCGCCTACCCCGTTAAACTGTACCGTAATATTCCCTTTTGACGGGTTGGGATAAACAGCTACATCCATTCCGGGTGTTTCAGTCATGCCTACGGTAACCTGCGCGCTGTCACGCACCGCCAGCGACTCGTTGTAATACGCGCCCGAAGGTGTTGTTTTCAGCTCAACGGCTTTTACATAATAATAAACCGTACCGGCAACAGGCAAGGTCATGTCTGAAAAACTGGTGCCTGTGATCAACGATGAATTTAATTTGACAAAATCGGTAGAGTCGGTATAACGCCTGTATACGTTGTAACCGATTTCGCTTCCACCGGCACTGGCGGTCCACGTTAACGTATTGCTGGTGCCGCCTGCCGCTATGTTTAAACTGCCGGGCTGCTCAATGTAATGCATGCGCAGCGCAGGGTCGCCCATTAAATTGATGGTGATCATGCGTGCCAGGCCGCCAATGGTGCTGCCGAAATACAGCGAAGTATTGTTTTGCGTAAGGCGTGCCGAATACCCGATGTTTTCACCCATGGCCATGGTGTAAAAATGCCAGTTGGGTCTTCCGGCCCAGCAATTGGTAAGTGTGTTGCCCTGTGCAAGCGGTGCGCGCAAAAAAGCATCGCTGTAATCCCAATCCCCAAAATAGGAACCGAACAACATGGTGAAAACCGTGCTTAACGTGTCAGGCGGAAAATTTGCGGTTGAACCAATACCGCCTGCACCGGCATACCACCCGCCACCGCAGCCGTATGACCATAAATACGTTCCGGTTGTACCGGTTGTATAACTTAACTCGGTAAAATAATCATTGGCGGTTGTAATGTTTGCACGGCCAACAAGCGGTGAAAAATTTTTGTAACCGTTTTGGCTGAACCCTTCACTGTAGCTGGTAAAATTATCATCAATCAGCCCACGGTCCTGTACCTGTATTTGCGCTGTTTTAAACCGGTGTAGTTTGTCCATGTAACGCAACAAAAGCATTTCTTCGGTTTCGGTAAACGAAGGCAGTTCGGCCAAATCAACACGGCCCACCTGCAGTTCAATGTCGCTGGGTATATAATCCTGGTCGTATTTTCCATCGCCCGGTGTGTTGTGGTTGCGCGTGTTTGATGAGCTTACAACATTAACGGTGGCATCGGTCCAGGTGCCGTTCATGTCGCCATAAAACATGTCAGCCGGCCATGCGCCTATGTGGTCTGAATGGCCGTCAGGGTTCAAAGCGCCTGAATGCGGAACGGGAACGTGGCCCAACAACAAAAGCAATTTTGTTTTGGCGGGGTCTTCATTGTACTTTGTTACAATACCTGATTTCACAGTTGCAACGGCATCGGTACTGGTTACATAAATGGTTTTTGTATACCAACCGTCCAGCTCAAGGTCCATCAATGTTTGGTCAACGGCTGTTTGAAAAGCGGAATTTGACAGATATGAGTTTTCAATCACTACAAGGGCAATGCCGCGGTTGCTGTTGGCCTGCACGTTTATGCCCGAGGCGCAGTAGCCGTATTTTACCGGTGTGGTTGATGAGTTCATGGTAACGCGGTAATCGTATTGCGTTCCCACCACTGCCGTTGCATCAGCATAACTGGTGCTTGCCGAAGAAACGGTTGCCAAAACAGCGCCCCATGACGATGCGCCTTTCAGTTTGCGGTAAACCGAAAAGCTGCTTGCATCAGCATCGGCCGACCAGGTTAACGTAATTTGTGGCGGTGAAACCTGCGCGGTGGCTTCCAGGTCAAGGCTGAGGCTGTCACCCCAGGTTTGCGCGTGAATTGAATTTGCTGTTAATACAATAACAGCAATAAGAGCAGGTAGAATTTTATTCATACTAAGGTTTAATAACAATTTTTTCAGTGACGGTTTTTGTTCCATCGCTAATATAAATATTATAAAGACCCGATTTAAGGCCGGTCACATCAATGCTGAATGATGGCCCACTGTTTACCGAAGAATAAACCGTTTGACCGGTGGATGCAAAAATTTTAACATGAAACCGGTTGAATGCGGTTGAAACGGTGAGAAAATCACTGGCGGGATTGGGGTAAATGCTTACAGGTTTTATGCCGGTTGTTTCGGCTACGGTTGTGGGATTGTAAATGCGCCAGGTCTCTTTGAGGCGCGTATTGGAACTGTTTATTCCGGTTGTATAATAAATACTGTTTTGCGAAGAAAAGCAGAGTCCGCCTTTACGCCCGAACGATGGGATTGACACCAATGTTCCCCAACTGTTTGAAGAAACATCATACACATAAAAATCATTGTAAAATACATTTAAGGAATCAATACCGGCAACAAGATATAAGTCATTGTAAAGGGAGGTAAAACCAACATAATTTCGCCCGTTGCCGCCCAAAACTGAAATTTGGGTCCACGCATCGGTTGACGGTGTGTATTCATACAACTGGTTACAGAAATACGTGTTTATGTCGCGTCCTGAGACTAGGTATCCCTTGCCGTTTGCACTGGTTGCACCGGCACGCCACCGGCCGTTATTGGGTAAATTGTTTTTTGGTATCCAGGTATCGCTTAAAATGGCGTATGCCCACACCTCGTTAGTAGCTGCAGCAACACTGGTTTTACCGCCCACGATATAAGCCGTATCGTTAATAACAAAACACGCGCTTCCCGAACGGCCCAAACCCGGCAAGGGGGCAAGGGTGTCCCATGTATTGGAAAGCGTGTCGTAACGGTACAGGTCATTCAAATACGCAGTGCCGGCAACGCCTCCAAAAACATAACCGTAATGCCCGTCAGAAAATCCGCAGGCGTATTGGCGTTCACATCCTGCAGGCATTGACGCTACCGGGCTCCAGGTTTCGGCATCAAAGCTGAGGGCATAAAAATCAGCAGAAGGGGCAAACCACGGTAAATAACCGCTACCGCAATACGCTTTATTGCCCACAACAAAAACACAGGCATCATCACGTTCCACACCGGGAAAATCGGAGAGCTGCACCCATGATTGGGCTTTCACGCCAGGGCTGATAAGGATTAGAAAGGATATATATACGTTTTTCACCATTTTTAGCCACGAACGACACCAATTTCACAAATAGCTTTTTCTTTTTTTTTGATTACCGTGATGTTTCTCACGAATCGACACGAATAATGCACATAGCTATTTTTTGAAACACTATTTGGGTTTCAACACCACAAACGGTATAATCAATTCTTCCATGGAAATGCCCCCGTGCTGGAACGTTCCCTGGAAATAATTCACAAACTGGTTATAGTTGTTGGGGTAAACAAAAAACTTATAGTCTTTGGCAAAAACGTACGTGGTGCTGATGTTCGATTTGGGTAAAAATATGTCGGCCGGGTTTTTTACCTCAAAAACATCTTTTGCCGAATAATTGAGGTTGCGGCCCTGCTTGTACCGCAAATTGGTATTGGTGTTGCGGTCACCCACAATTTTTGACGGTTCTTTCACGTGCACGGTACCATGGTCGGTTGTAACAATTACCTTTATTTTTTTCTCGGCAACTTTTTTGAATAAATCAAACAACGGTGAATGCTCGAACCATGATTTGGTAATGCTGCGGTAACTCACTTCGTTTTCGGCCAGCTCGCGAATAATTTCCATTTCGGTACGGGCATGGCTCAACATGTCAACAAAGTTGTACACGATTACGTTCAGGTGGTTTTGCATGAGGTTGCTGAAATTGTCAACCAGTTTTTTCCCTGCGGCAATGTTGGTGATTTTGTTATAGGAGAACCTGAAATTTTTACCCAGCATTTTCAGCTGGCCTTCCAGCAATTCTTTTTCGTGCATGTTTTTGCCTTCATCCTCCTCGTCATTCACCCAATATTCAGGGTAACGTTTCTGGATTTCGCTGGGCAGCAAACCGGCAAACAGGGCGTTGCGTGCAAACTGCGTGGCCGATGGTAAAATGGAGAAAAAGGTCTCTTCACTTTCTTCCTTGAACAGTTCGGTCAGTATGGGCCTTAGTACGCGCCATTGGTCATAGCGCAAATTGTCAATCACAAATAAAAAAGCCGGTTCGGTTTCTATTTCAGGCAACACTTTTTTCTTAAACAACGTATGTGACATAACGGGTATATCATTGCCCTTGCCGTTTACCCAATTGGTGTAGTTGTCAATGATAAACCGGTTGAACAGGTTGTTGGCCTCTGATTTTTGCATCTGCAAAATGGAGTGCATGCCCTGGTCCTCGATTTTTTCCAGTTCAAGTTCCCAATACACCAGTTTTTTGTAAATGCCGGCCCAATCCTCGGTAGTGCGCACATCGTTCAGCTCCATGCCAATTTGCCTGAACTGTTGCTGGTACAATGAACCCGTTTGTTCGGTCATGATTTTTTTGCCTGAAACATGTTTTTTAATGCTCAGCAAAATCTGGTTCGGGTTAACGGGTTTAATCAGGTAATCGGATATTTTACCGCCAATGGCGCTTTCCATAATGGCCTCTTCTTCGCTCTTGGTAATCATCACCACGGGTGTACTGGGCACAATTTCCTTTATGCGGGTTAAGGTTTCAAGGCCACTTAAACCAGGCATATTTTCGTCAAGGAATACAATATCGTAACTGTGCTCGCGGGTCATTTGAACAGCATCAGCACCATTGTTCACGGTGGTAAGGTCATACCCTTTCCCCTCAAGGAACATAACATGGGGCTTTAATAACTCAATTTCATCATCGGCCCAAAGAATCTTAATTTTTTCCATAAAAATATTAGCTTTGTAAGTATACTAATTTTATCAGCTGTGCCAACCGACCAAAAAAGTAAATTAA
>DASPJQ010000925.1:0-2392 GCA_035628535.1 Flavobacteriales bacterium
AAATATTCGCGTTCGGCTTTTTGGTCCTGGTAACCTGCATTTTCAATGGCTTCTACAAAAGGGGCCGAACTTCCGTCCATGATAGGCATTTCAGAAGCGTCAACCTGTATAAGGCAGTTGTCAACCTGTAAGGCATACAAAGCAGCCAGCACATGTTCGGTGGTATAAATGCGCACACCGTTTTGTTCAAGTGTGGTACCGCGTTCGGTTGAAACAACCAGGTCGGCATCGGCTTTTATGATGGGTTGGCCTTCAAGGTCCATGCGTTGGAAACGGTACCCATGATTTTCTGGAGCAGGCGCCAGGGTTAATTTTACTTTTTCGCCAGTGTGGAGACCCACACCCATGAGACTTACGGGAGATTTTAACGTGCGTTGAAATTCTTTCATCCTTGGTTGATGTTGATATTTAGCTTGGAAGGGGTCATTATTTTAAATTTTGAATTCCCTCATTTGCCCTTTACCTCTTTTAATTCCTTGGCTAAGGTATCAATTTGTTCTTTTAGTTTGGGAAGACTTCTAAAAAGGACATAAGAGCGTTTATAGTCACCAATGAAAAAGGCTGGAGACCCCTGAACAATTTCATTCTCAGTCTCTATATTCTGCCCAATCCCTGACTGCGCAGCAATTTTCACCCCATCGGCAATTTTAAGGTGGTCTATGATTCCAACCTGCCCGCCAATCATCATGTTTTTTCCCAGTTTGGTTGAACCTGCTATGCCGGTTTGCGAAGCAATTACAGTATTTTCACCAATCTCAACATTGTGGGCTACCTGTATGAGGTTGTCAATTTTTACACCTTTACGAATAATGGTTGACCCGAGCGTAGCACGGTCAATGGAAACATTGGAACCAATTTCCACATGGTCTTCAATCACCACGTTCCCTATTTGCGGTACTTTCTGGTAGTTATTTTCACTGTTGGGAGCAAAACCAAACCCATCGGCACCAATTACGCTTGATGCATGTATGGTAACATGATTGCCAATTTTACAGTCGCGGTACACTTTTACACCGGCATAAATCACCGTATGATCGCCAACTTTTACATTGTTCCCGATATACGTTTGCGGGTAAATATGCGTATTGTTGCCAATAACGGCCCCCGCACCTACGTAGGCAAAAGCACCGATGTACACATTGTCGCCAATTTTGGCTGTGGGGTCAATAAAACTGGGTTGTTCAACACGGGGTTGTTGTTTGATGGCCTGTTCGTACACCGACAATAATTTTGCAAAGCACGCATAGGCATCGTCAACTTTAATAAGCGTCAATGATTTCGGGAGTTCTTTTTCGGGTACAAAGCTCTTGTTCACAATGGCTATGCTGGCCCCTGTGGTATATATATAATCGGCATACTTGGGGTTGGCCAAAAAGGTGAGTGTACCGGGTTTGCCTTCTTCAATTTTTGAAAGGTCTGATACTTCTTCATTGGCGTTGCCGTGAACTTCGCCTTGAAGTAATTGGGCTATTTGTTGGGCGGTAAACTTCATACACTGTTTTTTGAGCACAGATTCAGCCACAGATAACACGGTTTACCCCTGATTTTTTGCGGCACCCGTGCAGTTATGACGGTTGTAAAGGTAAACGAAAAATGAAGCTGCAGGAGGGGAGTCGATAAAAACAAATCAGGCATTCAGTACATTGGTAATTTCCATATCCTTGTTGCGCAGGTCAATGCCGCCTTCCAGCAACGATTTTAAATTGGTCATGTAAAAGGTCCAGCCGGTTGTACAACCCACATGGTAATTGAACCTGGATTCTTCATCGGTTGGAATGTTTTCCTGTTTTACTTCCAATATGGACAGGCCTTTTTCAACGGTAATTTTTGCAGTAACAATGCCGCACTCACCAAACACAAATTTGATCAAGTCCTTGCCATTGGCTTCCAGAATGGTACCTGTTTCAGTCACTTCATCCGGGTAACCGTGCCACCGCCAACGATAGGTATCGCCTTTGGTAATTTGCGTTGGTCCGTCAATTATTTGTGTGTTGCGGGTAAACTCGGCCATGCGCAAAAACCATTTTTCAAGTTCAAGGCGG
The DNA here is from genome assembly GCA_035628535.1 of Flavobacteriales bacterium. Taxonomy (GTDB): domain Bacteria; phylum Bacteroidota; class Bacteroidia; order Flavobacteriales_D; family UBA2798; genus DASPJQ01. Next base: position 2,043 of record DASPJQ010000925.1, read on the forward strand.
CTGGCCCATGCGTTATAAACGGTTTGCGGAGTTGCGTTGATGGGGGTACGCAGGGTAAATTTGTCCCAGGTTTTCATATGGTTAAATGTTTGAGGTTGGTGGGTGCATGATTAAACAAATGTGCTGCATGGAGTGAATGGTAAAGTTAACTGATTTTTTAAAAAAATTACCGGCTGCTATGGGTAGAAAAGGTAATAAACAACGAAATTTCAGCTGCACTTAAAAAAACGCGGCTTTTGAAGTTCCTTAACCTCAAATCTCAAACCTCACATTGTTACCTCATTCACCAGCCAAATATCATTCTGCTTGGCCAGTTCATACACACGCACGTTACCACTCGGGAATTTTAT
>DASPJQ010000926.1:0-2908 GCA_035628535.1 Flavobacteriales bacterium
ACAGCAATGGCCTCTTCAACAGCTTTTACACGCTGATCAATCGCATCATAGTCCTTTTGTGTGGCCATGAATCGTTCATCTTTTCGCTCATCCCATTTCGACTCATTTACCTTGTAGGCAAGATCTTTTAATTCTTCTTCAACCATTTTGATCTGGTCCCGGGCAGGACTTTTTTCAAGTTGTTTGGCACGTCTTTCATCTTTATCGGGTATTGTATTCTTTATAAGTCCGATCTGTGGAAAACAATTTGTCGTCAGCAAACATGCCAGTAAGAATAGTATTGGTTTTATTCGCATATATAATTTTTAATTGTTAAAAAAAGGCATTTTTATTTGCTTAAAAATAACCCCCAATAATTTTTCTGAGTAACTACTTAGAATCTGAAGTCTCCCGCTTAGAATTCGACAGTCGTTACAATTTCTTCAGGATTTTATTCGCCAAACTTTTTTTACGTTGTGAAACAGGAACTTTGGTACCATCGCTCATCATAAAGAACGATTGTTCGCCTTTTATATATTCGTCTATATGTTCACTGTTTACCAGGTGTGATTGATGCACACGGTAAAAACCGCGCGCTTTTAAAAGAATTTCATACTCTTTCAGGGTTTTTGAAATGAGCTTTTTATCTCCATCGTTGAAAAAGAACCAGGTATAATTGTTGTCGGATTGACAACGCACAATCTTGCTGAATTCAACCAGCAATTGCCCTGTACGCACCGGTAAGGCCAGTTTTGATTGACCCAAGCCAGGCTTTTGGCCGGCTGCAAACGCGAACCTCCCGGTTCCATCAAAGGAATTAAAGTGATTTAATGGAGTAATAAGCGTGTGGTAATCCATGGTGTAATTTTTTGCAAAATTACGTGTGTATTCCGAAACAATTGCTTGATTGTATGTGGTTTGGGACAAACCCCCTGTGAAATAGTGACGAAATTTTCAGGCCCGGAACATGATTTTTTCCAGTTGCTCTATGTACGTTTCACCAACGGCAATTCTTTCGCCTTTTACGGTGACCTCTTTTTTACTTTTTTCCTGCACTTTGTCAAGGCGTACAATGTATGAGCGGTTGATCCTCAAATATTCCAACGGATCGGGAACAAGACCCAGGAAATCGCCAATCTTATAGCGTATGGTGTATTTTTTTGTATCGGCATGAATGTCAATGTAATTACCGTCTGATTTTACATAACATATGGATGTGGTTGGTATGCGTATGTCCTTCCCCTGTTCCCTGAAAACCACGTAATGTGTTTTTTTTGTGAGACGTTTCAAAATTTGCCTCAGCAATTCTCGGGTGATGTCGCGGTTATAGGTCAAAATCCTGAATTTAAAAAACAAATAAACCAGCGTAAGCAGTGCAACACTTACACCAATAAAAAACCACCAGGTTTTCCAAAAAGGCGGATTTATGGTAAACGAAAACGTTTGTTCTCCGCTTTCCCAGAATTGATTTGTGCCTTTGACCTGAACAATAAAAGTATACGAACCGGGTGGGATTGATGAATAAACGGTTGACAGGTTTTTGGTGTAGTTCCATTTGGTTTCGAGACCCTGTAATTTGTACCGGTAGGTTAATGGGGCAAATTCAAGAAAGGATTTGCCTTTAAAATTAAATTCAATCCTGTTTTCCTTATATCCGAGTTCAAAATTCTTTTTGAACAGGCGCTTTTTATCGTTCACTCTAAGGGCAGATATTTCCAGGTAATAATTCCGTTCAGGAACCCGTTCATGAAAAATACTTTTGGGAAAATAGCACAACCCATTGCGGGTACCAACCCACACGGTATCCCCTATTATTTCGAGGCAGGTCACCTCATTGCTTATAAGTCCCTTTTTTGTGGAGATAAAGTCAACAGCTTCCAGCTTTCCGTTTCGTAATAAAATGCGGTTTAACCCCGAATTGGTGCAGGCCCATATTACGCTGTCATTTTCGCAATAAAGCTTCTTTACAAAATTATCGCTTAACCCCTTTTGTTGAGTTATTCGATTAAATGAGCCGTTTTTCAGTAATACCATGCCTAAACCCATCGTAGAAATCAAAAATGAACCGTTAACCATTTCAATATCGCTAACAATGGTGCCATAGGGAATAGCTTTTTGAAAAACAGGTTCGGGGGTACAATTTGCCAGGAATGTTGAATAAGAAACGCCCTTTATCTCCTTCCACGAATGAATGTTTTCAATATTTTTTAAAACAAAAACGCCTTTGTGGGTTCCAAGGTAAAACCGGCCTTCGTAATAATACAGGTCACTTACCCGTGAACCGAATACTAAGGAATAACGTTTTTTAAGTGTGTGCACCATTATTCCCTGGTAACCGCAAAATAGTAAAGAATCGCGGCTAAGCCTGTAAATACCCAACGGATTTCCCAAAACCGGTAACATGTTTTTTCCCGATTGGCCCGTATATAAATTTTCATCGGAGCAAAACTGCATCTCGCTGGAAAAACGATTGTAATGGACCTTGGCGGGTCTCTTCTTAACGGATGTAAAAACCTGCCGCATGTTTTTCTTGTCCAGAACAAAAACATTTCCGTTGTAACTGCCTACCCATAAATTATTCTTTTCGTCTTTTCCCAGCGAGTGGATCCAGTTGTTTTCAGCCAGGTCAAACAATTGGCAAAATACCGATGTATTTTTGGCATGGTATATACCATTTTGCAAGGTTGAAAACCAGTAGCCGCCTTCGTGGTCAACAAATAAACGGGTAACCGATTTTCCGTTTAAAAAAGTGCTAAGGCGCTTGCCATTTAAATCAAAAATGCCAACTCCGCCATACCTGAAACCAACCCAAAACCGGTTGCTTCCAAGTTTTCCAATTGAAATGGGGTCATTCGGGGTTGTAATATGAATGACATCGCCACTTTTAGGGTGAATGGCTATTTCGCGTGGGTTGGTAAATACAGCATGG
>DASPJQ010000927.1:0-5706 GCA_035628535.1 Flavobacteriales bacterium
ACGGTCCCTGTTTTTGATCCGCCTTTAACCAATCCGTTTGGACTTACTGCCATCCCTTATTTCAACTTTCCTTATTTTGTTGACCTGGATAACGATGGCGACTTTGATGTTTTAACAGGCGACATTTACGGCATTTTATATTATTACCAGAATACGGGAACAACATCGGCCCCCGGTTTTGCCGCACCGGTAACCACCATGTTTTCATTGCCACTTTATATTAACGATTATTCCGCTACGTTATCAATGGCCGATATGGATAACGATGGCGACAAGGATTTGTTTACCGGTAGTTTCAGTGGCGATTTCCATTATTTTCCCAATACGGGCACCGCTTCGGCACCCAATTTCGGTGCCGAAATCATTAACCCCTTTGGCATTAATATCCCTGGTGATTCGCTTTCAGTGCCGGTTTTAAAGGACCTCGATGGCGATGGCGATTTTGATTTGCTCAGCGGCAGCTATTACGGTAATTTCCATTATTACGAAAATACAGGAACGGTCTTGTCACCAAACTTTGCCACACCGCAAATGAATCCGTTTGGACTGGTTGAAGTGTATAGTGGTCTTTCCTATCCTGAACTGGCCGACCTGGATAATGACGGTGATTTTGACCTCATGTCAGGCGATTATTATGGGGCCTGGCATTATTTTGAAAACGATGAATCGCTTGGTTTGGCTGCTGCCGGCAAACAAAGCGCGTTAGTACAACTGTTTCCAAATCCTGCGATAAGTATGGTTGCTGTAACAACAACTGATATTGCACAACAAATTTCGTTGTATGACATAACCGGAAAACAAGTGTTTACATGTATTCCGGCTGCACAAAAAATAATCATGAATGTGGGTAACTACCCTGATGGATTATACCTGGTAAAGGTTTTTAGCAGTGAAGGCGTGGAAACCCTTAGATTGGTTAAAAAATAAATTTATTCCATTTAACTTACCTGGTCCCTTTTCTCAATTGCAATCCACTTCGTCCTGGCTGCCGATTCCTCCGAGCTTTACACTGTTTTGGTATCCACTGCCGTTATAGTCCTGGGTTATGGTGAAATCCTGGATGGTGCAATGACCATCGGGCCATTTGGCAAGAGCCGTAATGCTGATGGCCCGGTATAAAACCGCTCCTGTCAAATCGTTCTTGATTATGCTCCAGTCATCATCAGTAATCTTAACTTTTGTAAACGTTTCTTTCCACCCGTTTTCTTTGGCGTGGCTGTTCATTCGTGCCAGGGCTTTGCTTTCCAATTCTGCATTGCTCATTTTGGCCTCAACATTATTAAATGCCCTTCCAAGTTTAGCGGTTACTCCCGGCTTTTTAATCAGTATAAACTCCCCAACCGCCACCGGGGCTTTAGTAACGGCCGAATAGGTCATACCTCCCCAAACTTCAAGCCGAACGGTATGTGAACCATCGGGCAAACCGTTAAGCGTTTTGAAAAAATATTCGTTGTTTGCCTCAGCGTCTTCGCCAGCGCCATTAACCTGTACAGTAAAATGCGTTTTATTTTCCATTTCGCCTGACAGGGTGTTTTGCATGAGCATACCCGCATCCTTGTTATCGATAAAAACGCGCACCATAAACCGGCCTTCGTCATTTTTATGGGCATCCTGGAATCCTTCCAAAAACGTTTTATAGTTGCTCATACATGTACTCATAAACGCGCGGCCGTAAATATTATCACCCAGGTTAAATTGGGTTACAAGCTGCTCAGTTCCCCCATTTGCATCAATTCTTTTTTTACCAAAAACAATTTTTCCAATGTTGTTTTTATGAAGGTCACTGTTTATACCTTCGTCCTTTGTATAATAATTTACGTCAGCACTTGTATACGTAAGAGTATTTTTTTTCTGTTCATATGTAAATTCGCCCATGGCGGCCGGTGAATCGGGCGTATAACCAAATGAATGCCGGGGCCATACCTCAATGCGCACCGTATGCTTTCCTATGGTTGTATAGGTAAGTGCCGATACCAGGTCAGCGTTATTTTCTTTTGTTGCAGTTCCGTTAATGGCAATTGGCAAATAGGTTTTTGCCCTGTCATTGCCATACATGTTACTTTTTGCAAGCTGTATGGGTTCGTTGTCCACATACGCCACAATAATTATGTCACCGGTTTCGTTGTAATACGCTTTTGTATCGGCAAGGTCCTTATTGTTGTAAACTTTATAGTTGACAATGGCTGTTTCAAAAAAGGCAAGGGCATACAGGTTGTCATCCGATGAAAATGAAGTTGAAACTTGTGTAACTGGCCCGGCCGCGTCAATGGGTTGTGATGAAAATACAACTTTCCCTATGTTGTTTTTGTGAAAATCGCTGTTTATACCTTCATCCGAATGGAAATAACTGTTGTCGTACATGTTCTTTCCATCGGTATGAGTAAAATAACGCTCGCGTTTTTCTTTTTTGTTCAGCTCAGCCAATTCGCTTGAACGGTCGTGAAGGTTTGCGTTTTCTTTTACCTTGTCAACCGTGGTATTGTTTTTATTCTGGGTGTTGGTATTTACCGGGTTTGTGGTGTTTGACGAGCCCTTGTTACCATCTGTTTTATCCTTTGCTTTGTCTTCAATTTTATCTTTTGCCTTATCTTTAAGCTTATTTAAATTGATTTGAGCAGGCAGGTTTACGGTTATGCATATTAATGAGAGAAGGAGGATTTTCTTTTTCATGTTTTTGGCTTATATAAATTCAACTATTCTGTTATAATGCAACAGCCTTGCGCTTTTTATAAATTATAATGCTGCGGCCCTCTTATTCATTTCTTCAATGCGCTGGAGGTTGTTTTCGGTATTGACCTTGGCATTGTTTAATGCTTTCACCGATTCGTTCGTGTTTTTGGTAGCCTTAATGATTTTTGTTTTTGGGCTCAGGTTTTTGGCGCTTTCTGTCATTCCCTTTGAACTTGCCAGCAATTCGGTTGTTTCCTTTTGTTGTTTCAATGCCTCGTTGCCGGCCATTTTTAAACGAGTTTTAAAAGCGTCAACCTCCTCTTTTTTCCTGTCTTTAGGGTCAATTTTTTCAAGTCTGCTCAATTCAACAGTGGCCGCATCCAGGTCGTTACTCATGCGTGCAGAAGCGCCATAATTGTCAAAGGAGCTGTTTTTAAAACCGTCAAGGCTGGCATCACCTATGTCGGCCGGGCGGGTAACGGCCTCAATGCTTTCCTTCTTTGTATCCTTTTTTTCTTCTTCCTGCGAAAAAACATTTGTTGAGGTTAACACAATTGCCAGAAACAACATGGTTGAAAAACGAAACATTCTTGTGATTTTCATGGAAGTTGGTTTTAGTGGATTTGCCTTCAAAGGTATTGCATCTTTAAACCCTTGTGTGGCCACAGGATAGCTATTTTGCACGGCACTGGTTTGCTTTAAACCTTTTTAAAAAATAAGCCGTTTCCTGCGAATGATAGAATTGGAGAGCAATGAACATCCTTTTTCGTAGTTTTATGCAGTTGCTTTTCACATGTATATTGATTTTTTAACCAGGGTAAATGAAGTTAAACGTCACTTTGGCAATGGTGATATACACCTTGCCATGCGCAGGCTTATTGATTGCGCATTGGATACGCAGTCACCGCTTGTTTTTAAATCCTGCCTGGCTTTTTGCGATTATTATGATGAGAACAAGGAAACCAGTCCAGGTTCGCTGGCTGAGAAAGCGGATAATGTTTTGGCCCGGGTGCTTGAAACAAAAATTCCATTGCCCGGGTTTTCACAGCCTGTACTTGAAGTAAATGAATTGAGCAAAACTTACGCGAACGGCAAATTCAAACTGGGCAATATCTCTTTTTCAATTGGCCGCGGTCAAATTGCAGGCCTGGTTGGCGAAAACGGGAATGGTAAAACCACTTTGCTGCGCTTGCTTGCTATGGAACTTAAGCCTGATGCAGGAACCATTCATTACGTTTTTATAAACGAAAAAATAAGTCCTTTCCATCTTCGGACAAAACTGGTGTACATTCCACAACGCATACCGCGATGGTATGGCAGTTTGATGAACAACCTGCAATTTACGCTTACCTCATATGGTGTCAAGGGAGATGACAATTTGCTGTGGGCTGAAATGATGGTGGCCCGCCTGGGGCTTCGCCCATACAAACACCTCAACTGGGACCGTATTTCATCGGGTTATAAAACCCGTTTTGAAATTGCCAAAAACCTGCTGCGCAAACCGCACATCATGTTGCTTGACGAACCATTGGCAAACCTCGATATTCTGGCCCAACAAACCATTTTACAGGACATAAAGCATTTGTCACAATCGCTTACCAGACCGTTTGCAACAGTATTGAGTTCGCAACAGCTGTTTGAGGTGGAAAAAGTTTCCGATAAAGTTATTTTCCTCAGGAACGGTATGCCCAAATACGAGCACAAGGAAGGCGATCCTCTTGAAGAAGTGGTTTTTGAAATGGAAACGAGTGCCGGCAAGGAGGACCTTTTGTTGCTTTTTAAACCGTTGAACATTGTTAAAATTGTAAACAACGGTGGTGTTTTGATTTTTCATTTCCCGGCAGGCACCAGCAGCCAGTCAATTTACAGCCTGGTTGCGGCCAGTACATTTGAGTTTAATTATATACGCAACATTTCGCGCTCATCAAGGCGCTACTTTGTAGAATGATAAAGAAATTGAATACCTGGCTGCTGCGCAACCACCCGTTGCTGTGGAACACCAAAGTGGTTTGGGCAACCTTTGTACTTATTCTTCTGCATGGTATGTTTTATTTGTCAGGCCGGCTTTCATTTCATTCATTGGAACACATAAACAGGCACGGCCACCATTTTTATAACTACGGCCGGGACACTTTTTCAATTTTTCTGCTTATTGTTTTCCTTTTTTTACTGGTTTGGACCCTCTCCTATTTTCAAAACAATGCGTTCAAATCATTTTATCCGGTAAACCGCTGGTACCTGATGAAGGAATTCCTGGTTTGCTTTTTTATTTGTTACGGGGCCTGCACCATTTATTCTTCCTATGAAAAAGGATACACACATGCCATTTTAAACTACACGCACACATTTGACTTGCGAAAAGACGCGCAAACGCTTAACCTGGCCGCCTGTTTTTTGCCTTTCAATAAAGGGGATTTTGAAAAAAGGCAAAGCTGCGATTCCATTGATGCCCGCAGTTTCAACGCGGCCATGACGGATGACCGGGATACGGATTATTACGGTGAAGGCGCCCCATGCGACCAACCGGCCCAACCGGCTGATTATGCCCAGGAACCAGCTAAAACACCCAAACCGTATAGTGAAACATACAGCTACCTGTATTATTGCCGCAATTATACGTTTGAAGCCGAAGGCTATGGGCGCTCGCAGATAAACAAAGCGCACACATGGTTGCGGCAAAAAAATAAGACCGCCATTTTCAATGCCCTCAACGCTTTTAAAGCCATGTGCGCGCGGTATGAAGTAAAAGAGAATATTGATGCTGCGTTTTTTGCCAATGCCTGTTTTGCCGACAGCCTGCACACGGTATATTATACCGTTGAACCCAGGGCTTACTATAATACTGATGGTTCCAACATTGACTATTTTGCCGATGCCGAAAACATTGTTCAATCCATACAAATGATCGAACATGAACGCAGCACACATTATGTAGGTACACCTGAATTTTTTGCCGCCCTTTATGCAGCTTTAGGCATTGTGTTATTTATTTTTTCGTTCAGGATTACAGGTTTAAGAATCTGGCTCGTGGCCCTT
>DASPJQ010000928.1:0-1036 GCA_035628535.1 Flavobacteriales bacterium
ATGTTTTTATGAAATTGCCCAGGTCAAGTTTAGGTTTTTCAAGCACAATGCGCGAACTGCAATACCGGCATTTATACTCGCTCTCTTCAAGTTTGGTCAGGTCGGTTGCCCCGCATGAATTGCACCGCACGTGTTTAGCCATTACTTAAAATTTTACGTATTTTTCAGTCAGTACTTTATTCAATCCTTTTACCTTAGCTTTTTTTGCGTTTCTGCGTAAAACAAATTCAAATATACTGCGCCACCCGGGCAAATTGCTTTCACTTATATCAAATAACCATGCAAGCACCAGACCATTTTTCGGAAAACCGTTTTTCCGGGTTTCTCCATCGCGTGCCAGGCCGTAACCTATTTGCAGTGATTGTTCAAAACCTTTGCTGGCGGGCCTGAGTTCAACCGTAAACCGGCACGCTTTGTCAGAGTCGTTCCTGAACAGGTGGTTTACATTTTTTTCGGCAGTGGCCGATTGACCGGGCCATAATTTATGGTTTACCTTTCCCAACCGTACGGTTAGCTCGCCTTCCAGGCAATCAAATTTCTCGCTGTAGGTTTTGTGGTAATGCAGGCCAACGCCTCCGCCAGGAGCAAGTTCAACTTCAACCAACGTATAATCGCCATTGGTTTCATTTGCAGTTTTTAAAAAAGTCACATAATCTTTTTGAACCGGGTTATAGATTTTTCTTTCATTCATAAAATGTGGATTAATCCTGCATATACGAAGTTATATAATTTTTGGATTAGAATTGTTAAACTGTTTAAGAAGCCAGATTTAGAATTAGTGTCAGTTCAAACCAATCAAACTTCTAAAATCTAAAATATTTTGAGTTATCTACGCGCCCAACGATAAAAAATAACAGCTATGCCGGCAAATAAAATATTAGGTACCCAGGCGGCAATAAAAGGTGACATGCCCGAATTGGTTGCGGCCGTGTCAAATACTTTGATCAGGAAAATATACAATACCGCTACCAGCAAACCAATCATAATATGCGCTCCTGTTCCTCCACGCGTTTTACGGCACGAAACACATACAGCT
>DASPJQ010000929.1:0-2580 GCA_035628535.1 Flavobacteriales bacterium
GGTGCAGTTTCCGAGCAGGAACGCAAGGAAGTGGAGTGTATGTCTCATATTTATCCTGAAATACGAAAAGAACTTGATGCCTCAGCCGCTTCATTGGAAAAAATGGCCTTTTCGCAAAAAATTGATCCTCCCTCCCAGTTAAAAAACCGCATTTTTGCCATGCTTCCCAAAGAGGCCCCTGCCGCAAGCCATGAAGTTAAGATTGTGCCGTTGACCTCTGTAACCAATACGTACCGTTCATTTAACAGGCTGTTGGCAGCAGCTTGCGTGGTTATGGCTGTTTCAATGGTGGCCCTGTATTTTTATCAGTCATCACACGTGGTTGATCTTGAAAAAAACCTCAAGGCGCAAAAAGAGGCTTATGATAAAAGCGAGCGGCTGGTTGCAGGTTTGCGCGAAGAAATGGCAGGCATGCACGGTGAAATAGCCATGTTCAGGGACCCCAATTTTAAAACCGTATTCCTGAAAGGCACCGGCTCCAAACCTGAAAACTCGCTGGCCATTGTTTGCTGGAATGCCCAAAATAAGAAAACCGTAATTGCGGTACAAAATTTGCCGGAGGTTGAAGCGGGTAAACAATACCAGTTATGGGCCATGGTTGACAATAAACCGGTAAGCATCGGACTCATTCCTACGGATACTCTATTAGAGGGTTTTATGTCAATGGAACCGGTTGAAAACCCCCAGGCCTTTGCCATTACCATGGAAAAAAAGGGGGGTAGCGAGGTGCCTACCATGGACGAGATGTATGTTTTCGGGCAGATCCAGTAATTTTTTTCAGGGTCCAAATCCGCTAACAACTAATCTTCGTAAATTGATACATATTTAAATAAAAACAAACAATCATGGAAAACAAAAAAATCAAAGGTATTGCAGCCGGTGCGCTTGTAATTACAGCTTTAGGAAACGCTGGTACAGCTAATGCAAATGAATTGTTCAGCCTGAACGACCTTGGCAACGGTTCTACGCTTCGCGCGGAATTAATGTCGTTGAATGCGTTGAGTTTTATGTCAAACGCATCGTCAAACATGAACATTGAAGCAACTTGCGGTGAGAAATCAAAAGAAGCTAAATGTGGCGAAAAAGGCAAAGAAGCCAAATGCGGTGAAAAAGGTAAGGAAGGTAAATGCGGTGAGAAAGCTAAAAAAGGCTCAACCAAAGGAACCAAAACTACCAAAGGCAAAGAAGCTAAATGCGGTGAAAAAGGTAAAGAAGGTAAGTGTGGCGAAAAAGGCAAAGAAGCCAAATGTGGTGAAAAAGGTAAAGAGGGTAAGTGTGGCGAAAAACCTAAAGCTAACTAAGATTTTCCATCAATCATAAAGAAACCGCTTCAATCCAGGAGCGGTTTTTTTAACTTAATATAATTATGGTAAGCGGAGTAGGACTCGGTTTCAGGCGTGAAATAGCCAATGAAATCCTTTCACTGGAAGGAAAGGACAAGCCGCGTTTTATTGAATTTGCGCCTGAAAACTGGATGAACATTGGCGGTTACTGGAAAAAACAACTGCACAAAATTGCCGAAAAATATCCCATTACCACCCATGGACTTTCGCTTTCAATTGGTAGTCCGGATCCGCTGGATTTTGAGTTCCTGGCACAATTAAAAAAATTCTTCAAGGAAATTCCCGTTCAGCTTTATTCTGAACATTTGAGTTACAGTAAATGCGACAATGCGCACTTGTATGATTTATTACCCATTCCTTTTCGGGAGGATGCAGTAAAACACATTGTTGACCGTATTAAAACCGTGCAGGATTTTTTGGAGCGTCAAGTTGCCCTGGAAAATGTTTCCTACTATACGCCCATAGGGGCCGAAATGGATGAAGCGACATTTATCAATGCCATTATACGTGAATCGGGCTGCAACATGCTGCTTGATGTAAATAACGTGTACGTGAATTCATTCAACCACGGTTATGATCCGCATGAATTCATTCAACAATTACCGCTTGACAAAGTGGCCTACATGCACATGGCCGGTCACGATAAGGTTGCGCCTGATTTGATCATTGACACGCACGGTGCAGCCATAATTGATCCCGTGTTTGAATTGTTTGAGTGGACCCTTGATAAGGTAAAACCCGTTCCGGTTTTGCTTGAACGCGATTTTAATTTTCCCGAAGTGCTGCAGGAAGTTTTTGACGAAGTGAAAAAACTCCAGGGCATTGCCGATAAAAAATGGAAGGAGCAGTATACCCATGTTGCGGCCTGAAACAAAATCCATACAAAGCAAAATGGCCGCCTATTGCCGCGAGCCCGAATTTACCGATGCCATTGAAGGGTCAAAACCCGGCCGTTTACACAATTACCGCAGGCTTGTTTTTAATATCATTGAGGATACCCTGGCCGATGCCTACCCCATTACCCGTTCCATGATGGATGACGAGGAATGGATTGACATGGTGAACGCTTTTTTTTCAAAGCATAATTGCCAGAGCACCCAATTGTGGAGAATGCCATTTGAACTGGTTGAGTTTGTTGAGAACCATGAGTACCATACGAAAATAGGCCGGCCGTATTTACTGGAATTGTTGTATTTTGAATGGCTCGAAATCGAAGTTTATCAAAGTCCTGATAAAC
>DASPJQ010000930.1:0-3227 GCA_035628535.1 Flavobacteriales bacterium
AGGTATTGGAGAAAATTTACCTGGAAGAGGAACACCGATGAAAACATTACCTGATTGTCCGTTAACGCGGGCAGTATTTCCTGGCACGAAAAGCGTTAACACACCTTGCTGATCACGAAGAACGATCCCATTAATCATTAATCATTTCTTCAATTCCTGGACCGCCTGCGCCCTGTAATAACTGTTTGAATGCGCAATGGTTTTAAGCATGCCTTTTGCGCTTGATTCCATACCCATTTCCCGGTAAACCTTGGCAAGCATCCAGTCGGCATCTTCTGTAAATACAGGATTCTCTGTTTCCTTCAGCTTATTAAGGAATACCAACGCTTTTGAATGGTTGCCTAATTCAATGTAACAGAGGGCCCCATAAAACAGTGCATTTTGGTCGGCCGCGTTTTCCTTGATCATGTTCCTGAAACTCTTAAGCGCGTCTTTGTACTTTTTTTCTTTCATGAATTTAAGGGGCCGGGTTATTCTTATCAGGTAGTCGGTATTTTCAACCAGTTTAAACGGCTGTACAGGTTCAAGCGCCATCCGGTCGTTTTTACTTTCCCACCTGGCCTCCGTGCCGCTTAAATAGGGGTCCAGCTTTGCTTTTTTGGCCGTATCGGAATAGTTTACAATCAGCAAATCCTCAACATAACACATACGGTATTTTGACTGGTTGTTTTGGTAAATGTATGTAAAACCCGGGTCGTATATATTTAGGGAATCGGGTTTGGTAATGGTCACCAACGGTTGCGAAATTTCAGTTATATGCACCGTGTCGGTCTTAACAATGGGGTTGGGATCGGTAAGCTTATCCAACACCTGCTGTTTTGAATAGGATGATTTTTGGTGCAATGTGGCGATGACAACCGGTTCGGTTTTTACTTCAGGCTGCGGCCCTTTTTCAGGCATTACAAGTACGGGAAAAGGCATGACCGTTTCAGCTCCGGTTTGCGGCTCAACATTCATATAATTTCCCGCAACAATAAGCCCTACCGCAATCACAATTTCCAGGGCAATAAACTGCCAGGTGCCTTTTGCCAGTTTTGCGCCCGGAGCTTCAAAAGGCGACTTAATGTTCTTGAAAAATTCTTCCGAACCATGAACAAGTTCAAAGCCCTGGCTGGCATCTTTTTCAAAACGCGCACTCAGAATTTTATTTTTTATTATTTCATTCATGGTTTCGCACCCCGCTTAATTTCATTTTCAGGTTTCGCTTGCCGTTTTGAATAAAGGACTTAATCTGGTTAAACGTCAATCCCGTTTCACTGGAAATTTCACTGTAGGATTTATTTTCAATGTAAAACAGTTTAATGCATCGTTTTTGTTCCTCGGCCAATTCTTCCACATGGTTTTCAAGTGAAAGTAAAACAGCTTCTTTATCTTCCGCCTCAAGTTTATCCGTTTCTGTTTCACCAACCTGCATATCAAATACGTCTTTTTCAATTGTGCGGACTTTTGACTTGCGCAATTGCATAAGGCATTCATTTTTGGTATAGGTATACAGCCACGCCTTGAAATTTTTAATCTCGTATTTTTTTAGGTCAACCAGTAATTTTTCAAATACCATAAACAATACGTCTTTACTTTCTTCCTTATTCTTCAAATATTTCAAACCAACACCAAATACCAGGCGGGCGTACCTGTTATACAGTTCGCCCACCATGGCATTATCGTCAGTGCGCAGATAACGTTGTAAAATATCTTCGTCTGACAATTTGGTGATATGTTTGTTTCCGAAGATCATTTTTTACTTTGTTGCATTTTGCTGCGCAACCCATTCATTGTATAAGTTAAAGTAACTTTGCGTTTCTATTGCCACTACTCCACCGGTACAGTCGCCATACTTGGCCGGAACCCCACCGGTATATACCTGCACGCTTGCAATGGCGGTTGAGGGTGGTGTTTTAAAGTTGGTAGACGGTAAACGCATGCCGTCAATGTAGTAATTAATGGCATCGGCCCGTGAACCGCGAACGTACGCATCGCCATTCTGATCAACCTTTACGCCACTTGTCATTGTTGCAACCAACTGTTTAATATCACGTTTTACGGGTGAGTGTTTCAATTGCTTGGAATCAACAATTTCCATTGAGCCGCATTCGGCACAAATCAGCGGTTGTTTCCAATGTATAATGGTTACTTCACCCATTTTTTGCGCCACAAGTTCAGGACTAGCCAAATCGGTTGCCGGCATACGGGTAATGGTTCCTGCCGTAACCATCACTTCAAGCTTAAAGGTGTCCAGGTCATTCTTAATGTGAAGTATATAGGTTCCCGCTTCAAGTGGTTTTAAAATAAATGATCCGTTCCCTTCTTCATCAACCATTGTTTTAATGGCTCCACCACTGGCGTTGACCCATACCATAGCGCCCAGTACACCTATTCCGTTATCAAGAATTTTTCCGTGAATTTCTCCGGGGCTCTGTTGGGCAAACAGTGCATTTGCTGCAGGAGATATTAACATGGTTAACATCAATCCTATTTTTGTTCTGCGTTTCATATACAATATTTGTTTTTAATGTTATATGGAATATTCATGTGTCTCAGCGCTGGTTGAACATGAATTATTTCATATTTGTTTGTTTGCCCTAGCAGATGTAAGATTAAACCAAATTCCATACGCTATTGTTGCTAAACTGAAGGAACGGTAGGTTGGATGGGGTTTTCGGCTAAAGAAAGGACCCGTGTGCTGATTAGTTAATGTGCTGATAATCTGACGGAGGAACTTTACTTTTGAACCAGCTTGTAAACTATCATATACGGGCAGGGCTAACATATATACCTGTACCCCTTACCGTGAAAGCGTTCAACCGTTTGATCACTAAAATGTCGGGTCTTTAAGAAGCATCATTGTTAAAGATTTTTATATACGATATTTTCCAACCGAGGCTTTAAGGCTGGGTGCAAAAAGCTTCTCTTAATAAACAGATAAAAGCCGCCCAAATAGAGCGGCCCTTATCTCTAACTAAATATAAATCAGCCAAAGGCTTTCCGACATCAAGCCGGAGACACCCCTGGGCAGCAAACACACTTATTGCCTGATTAACCGTATTGTTTTTTCGGCATTACCATTGCTAAACTTCACGAAATAAACACCACGCTCGACCCCAATCAAGTCAAACACCTGCTGCGTTGCATTCATTTTTACCCTGTTTAAAACAATTTTTCCTTCAACCGAATAAACCGTTATTTCACCAGGCAACAATGAAACAACCGTAAAGATTCCATTGGTTGGA
>DASPJQ010000931.1:0-1635 GCA_035628535.1 Flavobacteriales bacterium
CAAATGGCTGTGTTGATACCATGCGCCAGGAAGTGGTGGTATTCCTTCCACCGCACGTACCAAGTGGTTTTTCACCAAATGGCAGCGGTGCAAACGACATGTTGTATGTTTACGGAGGGCCGTTCACCGATCTTGAATTTAAGGTATATAATAATTGGGGCGAATTGATATTTACCAGCAACGACCAGGCAATGGGTTGGGATGGAAATTACAAAGGCGCCCCGCAACCCATAGGTGTGTTTGTATGGACCCTCAAGGCCACCACGCCTGACGGCACGTTGCATGAAAAACACGGTGATGTCACCTTATTGCGTTAACCATTAAACAACCAGAAGGAAAGAACTATGAAAAAATTTTTATATACAGCAGCTTTTGTATTGGGTGTGTCGGGCGTTTTTGCACAGGACTTTCACCTCTCGCAATATGATGCGGCCCCTATTAATTTTAACCCGGCCATGACCGGTTTGTACAAGGGAAATTTACGCATCCACGGTCATTACCGCACCCAATGGAGCGCTATCGCTTCAAAACCTTTTCAAACAGGCATCATTTCAATTGACTTTCCCCTGAAAGACAAAAAGCTTTCACTGGGTGTGCAAATTGCCGATTTCAGGGCGGGAACAGGCAATTACAATGTATTTGCTCCGCAACTTGCTGCGGCCTATGACATAAAACTTGATAAAAACAATAACCACCATGTATCAATTGGAATTTCGCTGGGGGCGCTGCAAAAAAGCGTTGATATGAATAAGCTCACTTTTGGCGACCAGTTTACGCCCCAAAATGGCGGTGGTTTTGATACCGGCTTACCAAATAACGAGTCCAATACGGTTAACTCTTATTTCCTTTTTGATTCTAACGCTGGCCTTATTTATTATTATGGCAAGGAGTCGTCACGTGTGAACCCGTTCATTGGTGTTTCAGTACGTCACCTGAACCAGGCAAAAGAATCGTTTTACGCGCAAAACAACCGCTTGCCGCTACACATGTGGTACCATGGCGGGTGTAAAGTAAACATCAATGAACGCATTTCTTTTTTGCCCAAAGGCATTTACATGTATCAGAAAAAAGCTTCGGAAATAACAACCACCGTTCATTTGCAATATTACATGAAGAAATCGGACGCATACCTGATTTTTGGTCCTACCTGGCGCAACAAGGATGCTTCCATTGTAGAAGCAGGATTGAAATACGGTAAATTCACGTACCTGTTAAGTTATGATGTGAATACCTCCTCATTAAAGAATGTAACCAACAGCCGTGGCGGACTTGAACTGTCCATCACCTACATCAACCGCAAACTGGATCCTAATCCGATTAAAACCTGTCCGCGCATGTATTGATTGAACTGAACAGGAAACAAAAAGAAGAAGAAACATGAAATACGTAGTATTTACGAACACCGCTAAAGAAAGAATTTATACTGTGAGTAAAAAAGCGATTTATATAGTTTGTTTGATGGCCCTTGGTCAACTAACGGTTATTGCACAAACGCGAAAAGAACTGATTGAGTTGGGCGACCAGGCTTTCAAGAAAGGCAACTACGGTTCGGCCGTTTATTTCTATAAAAAACTGTTTTTTGGTTCGGCCGGAAAAAATGATGTGACTTTCCCGTATGAGGTTGTTTCTTATGGC
>DASPJQ010000932.1:0-3817 GCA_035628535.1 Flavobacteriales bacterium
TACAACTTGTTTTTTTCAATGCTGAAATCCTGGATCCCTTCAAAAGGCAAGTCCAGTTCACCATAAGTAAAATCAAACATGTTGTAGAATTTTATTTTGCCGCCTTCAGAATAATATACTTTTTGATGACGTACAATAAACTTTCCTTCGGTTTTAACAGGAATATTCTTAACAAAGTTGCAAAACTGGTTGAACACCTTAATTCCGTTTTCGGGAATGTTGATGTATAAATTGTTTTCACTTTCTACCATGTAGTTCGGTATTCCGCTTAAATCGGCATGGGAATAAAAGTTGACTGAAAAATTGGTTACCCTGAAATTGTTGTCAAGCTTTACCAATTGCATTTTAACCCCATCATACACCCAAACCGAATTGTTGAAATTTGAAGCGCATAAAAGCGTAACCTGTTCAACGGGGATTTTTTCAAATGTGATGGGTTGATTTTGCGGGGTAAGGGTATTGTCAAGAATAAACAACGAGTTAAAACTGAAATTGACGGCATAAATTTTTAAGGCCTGCGAGGCGTCAAAATACTCAATGGAGCGCAACTGGTTAAAGTTTTGTGAAAACAGCGAATCGCCTTTGGCATTGTATTTATTGACAGTAAAATTATTGATAAGGTATAAATTGCCAATGGGGTCGGTTGTAATGAAATCAGCTTTGTGGTGGAGGGTGTCAACAATGGTCAATTGCAGTCCTGAGTCAGGTTGTGTAAGCAACAGGTTAGCCGATATGAATAAATCAATCATTTGTTCAGTTCAAGCAATTCATCCATAATGAGCCGGTTGTTTACAAGACGCGGAATTTTGTGTTGCCCACCCAGTTTTCCTTTATGCTTTAACCAATCATAAAAAAGATTGGGTTTGGCAAGGGTAATAACGGGCGGTTGCATAATAAAATTGTGCGAGCGTTTGGCCTCATAGTCTGAATTGAGTGTCTTTAAAGCATTATCAAGAACCTCGCCAAAAAAACTGGTATTAGCCGGTAATTTCTCAAATTCAATGAGCCATTGGTGCCCTCCTGTATTGTTGTTCCCCATAAATACAGGGCTTGCCGTATACTCCCGTATGCTTGCCCCGGTTCGTTCACAGGCTGTATGTATGGCTTTTTCCGCATTGTCAATAATGAGTTCCTCGCCAAATGCATTGATAAAATGCCTGGTGCGCCCGGTTATTTTAAACCGGAACGGATTGGTGCTGGTAAATGTTATGGTATCGCCCAGCACGTACCGCCACAATCCGCTATTGGTGCTTATAACCATCACATAATTTTCACCGGTTTTAACCCCGTCAAGCCAAACAGGTTTGGAGGTATTTCCTTTCTGGAATTCGCTGTGCGGAATGAATTCATAAAAAATGCCATAATCAAGCATGAGCAGCATTTCATCTTTGTTTACCTGGTCCTGTATACCAAAAAATCCTTCGCTGGCATTGTATGTTTCCACGTAATTCATTTCGGGTTTGCGAATGAAACCGGTAAACTGGTCCCTATATGGTACAAAACTTACACCACCGTGCATGAACAACTCTATATTCGGCCACACATCAGCAATATTGTCTTTTCCGGTAATTTCCAAAATGCGTTTGAACAAATGAAGGGTCCATGAAGGGACGCCTGCTACAATGTACACGTCCTCTTTAATTGTACTTTGCGCCATCTGTTCAATCTTTTGGTCCCATTTATCCAGCAAGGCAATTTCTTTTTTAGGAATACGCCTTATTTCGGCCCAAAAAGGTAAGTTTTTAATAATAATGGCGCTCAGGTCGCCAAAATAAGAATCGCTTGACGTGTAATTGATTTGTGCGCTGCCGCCAATAATGAGGTGTTTGCCTTTGTACAATTTCCGGTTGGGATGGTTGTGGTAATACAGGCACAGCAAATCTTTTCCGCCTTTGTAATGACACTCTTCAAGCGTTTCTTTGCTTACAGGAATTAATTTAAATTTATCGTTGGTTGTTCCACTTGATTTGGCAAACCATTTTATTTCCGAGGGCCACAATAAATTTTGCTCGCCATTGAAAATGCGGTCAATGTACGGTTTAACATCATCGTACTCCTGTATGGCAAAACGCGTATGGAATTTTTCGTAATTATCAACTTCACTGAACCCGTGTGTTTTTCCCCATTCGGTATCCTGTGCCGTTGAAACCAGTTTGGTCATGAGCTCGTGTTGTACCTCAAGCGGATACTTGGTAAACAACTCAATCTGGTGCATGCGCTTTTTAATGAGCCATGAGAATATGGAGTTGAAAGGCATAGGTGTAAATATAAGAAAAGACACCAGACATGGGACATTAGGTGTTAGAGAGAAGGCGAAACGGCTGAAGGCGAACGGCTTTAACCTGACTATCACCTTTTAGATACTGTCAAGCAAGGATTAATAAACTACATGAAAAAAGCCGGTAAAGGTCTTCCCTGTTGGTATACGTATGGCATAATAATATACACCGGGTGTTTGTGCACTCCAGTCATGTGCGTAATTGCTTGACTCATGAAGCAAATTTCCCCAGCGGTTAAAAATCCCGACATACGATCCTTTTGGAAGACTTACTATCCTGAAATTGTCATTAATACCATCACCGTTAGGCGTAATAATATTGGGTATTTCAATGATGTATTCAACTGTTACGGTAACGGTATCTGATGTGGTGCATCCAAAACCATTGGTTGACGAAACCGTGTAAGCTGTTGTTTCAAAAGGGTGTGCCACCGGGTCAGGGCACGTATTGCAGGAAAGTGAATTGGAAGGCAACCACACAAAAGGGCCGTCAGCGGTTACGTGTAAATAGGCATCGTCTTCAAATGCAATGACCGTATCAGCCGATGCTACCAGAAGCGGTATAGGATTAACACAAACTGTTACCGTATCATGATCTGAACAACCTCCGTTATCGTATGTGACAATGTACGTTGTGGTAACGGTGGGATTTGCAATAATGGTTGCCGTTACTTCTCCTGTATTCCAGTTGCATGAAGGTGTGCCTGATGCCTTCAATAAAACGCTTTCGCCTGTACATATACAGGTGTCGTTTGATGCAACAATACCGGGCCGTGCAAGTACGGTCAGGAATGTTGTGGCGGTGTCAACGCAGCCCGCACTATTGGTTACAACCAATAACTCATATCCCGAAATTGCTGCAATCAGGCTATGTGAAAGGCTGCTGTTTGGCGCCAACTCAAACCAATTGTATGATAAGACTGGCAGAACGGAAGAAACCTCCGCTACAAAGGTTACGGTATCGCCCGTGCAAACTGAATCGGCTGCATGAATGTTTACCGAAGGCGAAGGGATGTTGCAAACAAACACCGAATCAGAAACAGTGCACGGTCCGTATGTATAGGAAACAATGTAAGTTGTATTCACACGGGGAGAAACCACGATGCCTGCAGTAGTTTCACCCGTACTCCAGCTATAAGATGGTGTACCGGCTGCAGTAAGTGTTGCACTTGCGCCCGAACAAATGCAGGTGTCGCCCGTGGCAGTTAATGTTGGCATGCCTATTACCGTTATGAAAACGCTGTCTGATGCACTGCATCCGTTGGCATCTGTAACGTCAACAAATATGAAGGCCGAGGAATCTGGGATAAATGTGGTTTCAGGAAAAGTAGCTGTTTGCGCAGTTGACCATTGATAAGAGTAAGGAGTGGTCCCGCCCGAAGGAATAACCGTTAATGTGACGGGTGCTCCCTGGCAAACACTATCGCTTTCAGTAATTGAATTAATTGTTAACGCTGGAGGGTCTGTAAGGGTAATTAAATTTACAAATGTATAGCCCAGGGCATCGGTTACAGTAACCGTATAGGTGCCGGGACCCAG
>DASPJQ010000933.1:0-3523 GCA_035628535.1 Flavobacteriales bacterium
TTACGCTGCTCATGCGTGTGTTCTGGTTGTTCATACACTACATGTTGGAACTTGTCCACAATGGCAATCCACGGCAATATGGTTATAATTTTTTCCAGTTGCTCTTTCTTGGCGCGTGCACAGTCGCGTGGGTTGTCATAAAATTCATTCCAATGGTCCATGGTAATCAATTCCATGGTCATTGAAGCAAGTTCGGCAATTTCACTCGGTAACGATTTGAATGCCGTAAGTTTTAAATGCCGGCTCAGGAACGAATGTACGGCATGACCGCCTTCGTGCACCATGGTTACCATGTCACGCTGGGTACCAACGGCATTCATGAATATGAACGGGACCCCTGTTTCGTATAAGGGATAGTTGTATCCGCCTGGTGCTTTCCCTTTTTTGCTCTCCAGGTCAAAGTGTCCCATTTGCTGCATGGTTTCAATACAGGAAGCGAAATAAGGGTCAAGCT
The DNA here is from genome assembly GCA_035628535.1 of Flavobacteriales bacterium. Lineage (GTDB taxonomy): Bacteria > Bacteroidota > Bacteroidia > Flavobacteriales_D > UBA2798 > DASPJQ01. The sequence goes on from DASPJQ010000933.1 coordinate 455, forward strand.
CATGAAAGACCTTAATGGTTTTTTGCGCCAGGTCAGCGCCATTGGTAAACGGTTTTAGCGGTGTAGATCCATAAATTTCAGCTTCCAGGTCCCAGGGACGTAAAGTGTTGTAGTTTAATAACCGTTTGCGTTCAAGCATGAATTCACGCACCAGCGGCACAATGCTTTCTTCAATGCTGTTGTGAAGTTGGTAACAATCGTTCACGGTATAATCAAGGCGTACAAGTTCCCTGAACTTATAATCGCGGTAGTTTTCAAACCCGGCATTTTTAGCGACCGTTGTACGCAATTTTACAAGATTATCATATAAATCGTTGAGTTCGCCAATAACGTTATGGCGGGCTTTAGCCACCAGTTCAAATACGGTCTTGCGTATATCACGGTCGTTGTTTTTTAAGAATACCGATGCCTGCGGCAGTGTATACGTTTTATCCCCGTAGGTAATTTGCAGTGCGCCAGCAATGGTTGAAAAACGTTGGGTTTCCTTGTTGATCTCGGTGTTTATCGGAATATTTTCCTTGCGGAATAAACTCAATTCATTTTTCAGGTTCCGGAAAAATAAATCGTAGTTGAGCGAATGCAGTTGAAACTCCTTTTGAAGTTCATCGGTGCGTTCATTCAGTTTGTTGGTGTTTTCAGCAATTACCGGTTCAAACTGCGTAACAAAGTCTTCATACCGTTTTGCAGCCTGTTCATCAGCCGTATTGATGGTCATGCGTATGTAGCGCCAACCAGCATCTTCATAAACAAACGCTTCCAGTTCACTGCGGTCAAAAAGCCATTTCTCAAATTCCCCCCTTGAACCAATTTTCCGTGTGAGTAATTCTTTATAATATGTATCAAGATCGTTTACACTGTTAAGAACAAGGTCCCGTGACAGGTAATTGCGTTTAATGTCAGAAGCGATAATTGACATGTTAATGGGCTAATGTGTTAGTGTGCAAATGAGCCGATTGGGCCGGGGAGGGCTATTGTTCCCATATTGTCTTGTAGTGAGAATTCATTAAATTCATAACGGGAAATATTTTCCATCTTTAAAATTAATTAGCTTATTGTCCGATTAGCTCATCAGCTAATTAACTACCGCGTTGACCACCGGTTTTGCGCACAGCAGTTGTTTTTGATTTTGGCTCAACTTTTACTTTTGGTTTGGCGTCAGCCTTTGGTTTCTTTGTTTTGGCAGCCGTAGTTGTTTTTGCTTTGGGCGTTTTTTCCTTTTTCTCTTCCTTTTCTTCCTTTTTTTCGGCAGGCGTTTCTTTTTTGGCCTTCTTTTCTGTTTTTTCCGTTTTTGAGTCTTCTTCAGCGGCTTTCGCTGCTTCTTCGGCAATGCGTTTTAATTCGCCTGAATCATGCAGTAAAGTATACCATGAAAACAATTTTTTGATATCTGAATTATAAACGCGCTCTTCATCAAAATCGGGAAGTATTTGCTTAAAATAACTGCGGTGGTTGGCCTCATCTTTTACATCAACGCATTTGCCACCGTCTTCCTTTTCATAAATGGCCTGAATGATTTCGGGCAGGGGTTTGTCATGTTCGCCAGTTGTATACATGGTAATTTCATCCAGGGCGCTTATTTTGTTTGATGAGTAAGCAGGCATTCGCTTGCGGTCAATGAGTGATTCAACAATCACGTTTGAGTTGTTACCTTGTGCAACTACCTTGTAAAGCCCGGGCTTACCCGAAATGGCAATAATTCCTTTTAAACTAAACTTCATATTCAATTATCAATTATCAATTGACAATGTACATCATCATTGTACAATTATCAATTTTGTTAAGGGTAACAAAAATAAGATTTTTGAGGTGGATTGGGAGAAAGTTATTAACATTCATTTTGAGCCTTTTAGCTTAGGATCAAGCGCGTCACGCAGGCCTTCACCCAGTAAATTGACCGAAAGTGTGGTTAAAAACAAGGCCAACCCGGGGTACAGTAACAACCACCAGGCTTCCATTTCCTGGCGGCCATGGCTTAACATGCTCCCCCAGGTTACTGCGTCCTGCGGAACCCCAATGCCTAAAAATGAAAGTGCGCTTTCCATTAAAATGGCTGTGGCAACACCAAATGTAATGGTCACAAAAACCGATGACATAGCGTTGGGCAATGCATGCCGCCACATAATGCTGCGGCTTTTTATTCCCAGCGATTTTGCCGCCTGTATGTAATCAAGTTCACGAATTTTCAATAATTCGGCCCGGGTAAGCCGTGCAATTTCGGTCCATGAAGTACAACCAATAATGATTACAGTAAGCCATATGCTTTGCCGTTCAAATAAAATACTGAGTGAAATGATGAGCAATAATTTCGGCAACGAATTGAAAACCTCGGTTGCGCGCGAAAATAAAGAATCGATGGGGAATTTTATTTTTTTAACCGGTATGAGGTTAAACAACACTACGCAAAGTGCAGGAATGCCAATAAAAATTAAAAGTGAAATTACGAATTGCATTAAACCGTTCAGGGTACTTGCTTCAAATGCCTCTGCAATAATTGCCGAACGTGCAATAAACCCGGTGAAATAACCTGCAACAACAGCCGGTGCAAAAAATACCACAGCAATCCATGAAAGTTTAAACCGGTCATCACCAAAATAACCGGAAAGCAGGCCAATAGTCAAGCCAATTATTGATGCAAGCAACATGGAGAAAACGCCAATGGTAAGCGAGGTGCGTGCCCCATGAATGATCCCTGCCAACACATCGCGGCCAAGGTCATCGGTGCCCAGCAGGTGACGGAATTTACCGGTTGCCTCAACGGTTTTTCCATTGGGCGAGGGTACCAATTGTTTATCGGTTGGCGCCACGTAATCGCGGTTATAATAATCCGGATTTTCGGGTGAAAATGGAACCACCGGCCATAAAATGTAGGCCACGTCCATTTTGCGCCAGTCGGTAATGTCAAACTGGATTATTTCCTTTTTACCATTATAAATAACCGTATCTGTTTTGCTGTAACCAATAATGTTCTGGCCGACCCATGAAGTTGACCAGGCGGGGTAGTATGTTTTTCCCTTATAGGTTACATACAACGGTTGACGGTTGGCAATAAAAGGTGCAAATGCTGCAATG
>DASPJQ010000934.1:0-1504 GCA_035628535.1 Flavobacteriales bacterium
ATGTTTTGAGGCTCGTAACCTAATAGCTCTGTGATTTGCCGCATGCGCGCCGCGATCAGGTTTATGTTTTCCTCGGTTTGGCCACCAAATTGAATTTTTTTAGCACCGGTTTTCCATGCGTAATTACTTGCGGATTTTTCAACAACTGATAAATAACCGTATGGAACCTCAACTATTTTAGCGCCATATATCTCGCAGGTTGTTGTATTCTTATGTCGCTTGTTACGTTTTGCGCAAAAGATCGTTGCCTTTTTCCCAACGCTTTGGCAGTAAATCGATAAAGCGATTTGAAAAGCACCATAAACAGGAGATGCGTAAACATACTCCTCATGCTCATCAATTAAGCTGGGTAATAAGATGGATTTCGTTCCGCCTGGCAGTAAATCATCTCGCAACACAGTTATCCCAGCGTGTTGCTCAATGATTATGTTAGACATAAATACCGCTCCTTTCCAAAAATGCGGAGGCTCTTTCCGGAGTTGTGTCTAATTTTTGTGCAACATCGTTTACATTACCGCCACCACTTATAATGCGTCTTGCGGTTTCAACTTTAATTGTCATGTAAACCGTGTTGTATTTAAAGCCGGTTTCCTTTACAATCTCAGCGTATGATTGTCCGGCATCGTGTAACTCAAGTATACGCGCGCTCTTTTTCTCTTTTTTTGACTCGGTTGGTTTGGCCGGAGTTTTTACCTGCGGAGGCGCAGGAGGTAATGAGGCTTTAAGCTCCTCAATTGTGTAAAGTTTCCGGTCACCGCTTTTATTCAACAAATAAAACTTATTGGTGCCGTTCTTTTTTCCAACCGGTTGGCCGGTGGCTTTACTGCGTACAATATCCTTTGAATTGATTTCGTACTTCGGTGTTAAGGGTATAGTACGATAATCACCTTTTTGTGCATCAAACTCTTTTTTGGCGCTGATTACTTTGGTTGTGGCGGCCCTTGCTTTAGCAAGTGATCCGTTCAGATCGGGTTTCGCTTTGGTTTTTGTCATGGTGTGTGTCTTGTTTATAGTTTATGTTTAATAGTGCTTTCATGCCATCCGCTGCGCGCTGTATTTGGCGTGCGCGCTCCTCCAAACTTTTTATTTGCTTCATAATATCGTTTGGATCATTTGAAATGTAACAACCCTCGCTCGTGGCGATAAGTGCCAAATCTCCATTTACGCGGAAATAATTGAAGTACTTGCGCATCTTTGCGGCGCTTATATTGATCGCATCGCGGCCATGCTCAAATGCGAGTTTCATATTCACTTGCTCGCACAGATCGTTTTGCTTCACAACTCTGTCAGTGAGGAGGGCAACCAAATACCGTTTGATGTAAGGGAGGTAATAAAGTTCCTCCTCGGTTAAATCGGTTGTATGGTTCTCAAAATTGGTGAGCATTTATTTTATTGCTTGTTGCCGTGCTTTTTTCCTTTTCTTGAAATACGCATTGATCTTTGCGATTTGCTCCGGTGATCCTTTGCCGGTTTTGAGTATGTGGCGCGTCCACTGAGTTCCGAG
>DASPJQ010000935.1:0-1120 GCA_035628535.1 Flavobacteriales bacterium
CGGATAAAGAACGAAAAAAGTTGCGGCCAGGCTACCGTGGATGTGAGTTTAATAATACTTGGTGTAAAGGAATCGGTAAGAAGTCCGCAAACAATGTAAACAGAACCCGAGGCTGGATCAACAACAAAATCTCCATAATACTGTAAGAATGAAACAGGAGGTGTAAAAGACCATTCAAGTGCACCCACGTCATTATATTTAAGCAGGCTATAATTGTTAACCGAGCCACCATACACATACGCGTGGCCTGCGTTGTCAACATCTATGTCAAATGCACGATCAACTCCGCCTGGGAAATCGGGTAAACCCATCCATGGGTCAATGACAAAACTATTTCCAACATGGTTCGTGAGGTTATATGTAACCATTGTACCTTGTACCGCATAAGCAATGTTTATAGGCTTTTTTTTATACGTATCATATGCCAAAGGAGCCGCCTGCCGGTATTTTCCAGTTCCGGTAATTACGTTAATGCTGCCATTGCCGGTTAAATGGACGGAAACATTACCCAACCATTTTTTTTTATAAGGCTGGGGTCGCCACCGGGGTGTACAAGGTAATTGTATTTTAATCCGATTCCACTGTCTGGAATGATGAATTCCAGGTCAATGCCCGGATAAATATCAGGATACGTGATTTTTGCAAACGCTTTGGCGGATGATGCGGGTTGGGTTGGTAACCGCAAATATGTAATTGGTTTGCAATGGGTTTACAGAAATCGGTTTATGGCTTAAATCTCCTCCTTCAACTATTAGTTCCTGGTATCGATAGTGTCTTTTTTCCTGTTTGATTTCGTCCTTGTTACTGCAATGTTTTTCTTTTTTTTCATCATTTTCATTGGAAAACCGTGCAAACAAAATGCCCCTGTTGGTAAAATAAACCGGTGTGTTTTTAAGTTCTGCCCGATAATAGACCAACAATTTTTGATCGTATTCCGGCACTCAAATTGCCCTTTATTTTCCACAAAACAACATTGGTCAAACAGGTTTAGGGCTGTCCAGTTTTTTTGATATTGTGCCAATCCGTTAGTTACACTCGTCAGAAAGAAAAAAGTGGCTAACAGACTTGTTTTTAGCATTGATTTGGGATAAAAAAATATATACGAGAGTTCCAGAATTTT
>DASPJQ010000936.1:0-1851 GCA_035628535.1 Flavobacteriales bacterium
CCTGGGGCTCATGCTTTTGCCGGCACCTATACCAACAAACCCATTAAATTAAGCCCCGATTTTTTGCGGTACGAGCATACAAACGGGCTTAATTATATCAACAGCGGCCTTGAGCATTACAGCCTGGTTTGGGATGCCAAAAAAGGGCCTTGCAAATTTACCGTTGTCCAGGGGCTCTCGCTTGCCTTGTTGTACCCGCGTAGCGATGTGGACCTTTTCAACGAAGAAGGGTCCAATATTTTTCATGTTGCCGGATGGGGAGCGGCCCTTGAACTTGGCGCGCGGTTTAATGTACTCAAAAACCTTTACGTGTTCTGGAACAATAAACTCGGGTATATTGACCTGCCCAACGTACTGTGTTATGTCAACAAATACCAGGCTAAACAGCATTTCTTTTTCTATCAAACTGCCTTAAGTTTAGGCTATAACTGGCGGTTTTAAAAAATTACCATTTATTTGCAATCCCATATCGGTTGTATGGCTATCTTTAAACACTAAACAACCATAACATGACAACCTTAACCATGACAAAAGTTCATAACTTCAGCGCTGGTCCGGGCATTTTGCCTGCTGATGTGTTGCAACAGGCTGCCGAAGCCTGCGTTAATTTCAACGGTATTAATTTGTCGCTGCTTGAAATATCACACCGCAGTAAGGATTATGAAGCGGTAATGGAAGAAGCACGTGCGCTTGTTAAGGAATTATTTGGCGTTGGCAACGGCTATGAAGTGATTTACCTTGGCGGAGGTGCCAGCACGCAGTTTGCCATGGTACCTTATAACCTACTGCGCACTAACGGTAAAGCCGCTTATCTCAATACGGGGGTTTGGGCAACCAAAGCCATTAAAGAAGCTAAAATAATTGGCAATACCGAAGTTGTTGCTTCAAGCGAAGATAAAAAATTCACTTACATACCTAAAAATTATACCATTCCGGCCGATGCCGATTATTTTCACATCACTTCAAACAACACCATTTACGGAACGCAAATGAAAGATTTCCCTTTCCATTCACCCGTTCCGCTGGTGTGTGACATGTCAAGTGATATTTTCAGCAAACCGGTTGATGGAAACAAATTCGGCCTCATATACGCTGGCGCTCAAAAAAACATGGGTCCTGCCGGAGCAACTATGGTCATGATAAAAACCGATTTGCTGGGCAAAACTGAACGTAAAATGCTTTCAATGCTTGATTATACCGTGCACATTAAAGCTGGTTCCATGTACAATACGCCACCGGTATTTCCTGTTTACGTAACCATGCTTACACTAAGGTGGCTTAAACAAAATGGCGGGCTTAACTGGATTGCAAAAGTAAATACCGAAAAGGCCAACACGCTGTATACCGAAATTGACCGCAACAATTTGTTTTACGGCACAACTACCGTTGAAGACCGCTCACAAATGAATGTATGCTTCCTGTTAAAGGATGCGGCACAGGAACCTGAATTTGACAAAATGTGGAAGGCGGCAAACATAAGCGGTATACGCGGCCACCGCGATGTTGGCGGATACCGTGCCTCATTATACAATGCTCTGCCGCTTGAAAGCGTACAGGTATTGGTTGATGTGATGAAGGAATTTGAAAGAACGAAAGGATAAAACCATTTAAGAAGGTGATTTCAGAAGCAAGGTTCAAATCAACTTCTAAAATCAAAAATTATTAATACCGCTTCACATTGCGTGTCATCGAAGAAATAACTCACCCTGCCTGCAAAATCACCATTTTTCAATGGAATGGCAAATACATCGTGAAATTTGAGACCGCAAACTTTGAACAGTCGTTTAAAATCAGCGAGCAGGATGTAATGGGTGTAGCCGATGTAAAAAAAATGCTGAATAACGACTTCAT
>DASPJQ010000937.1:0-1156 GCA_035628535.1 Flavobacteriales bacterium
ATCAGTGAAATACTTGCTATTTATCCCGTTTTGAAATTTACCGGAAATGCTTCGGCTGAGATAATTGAATTGGTAGAGCTTGACCTGCTTGCGCAAACGCCCCAAGCAATTGCCTGGTGTAATGTAAAAAGCCTGGACAAACTTAACGGAATAACTTCGGGAACCGTTATTTGCCCGCCATTGCCCGCCAGTTTTGAAAAAAAGCAAGCGGTAAATTACCTTGAAACCGATAATCCCCGTCTTTATTTTAAAAATGTGCTTCAATTGCTTTTTCCTGCCGAGACAAACTACGTAATTGCTGCCAGTGCAAAAATTGCTCCTGGAGTAACGCTTGGCAAGCACGTAAGCGTTGGTGAACATGCGGTAATTGAAAAAGGCTGTGTAATTGGCGAATTTACGCGTATTGGCCACAATACAGTACTGCATAAAAATACCAAAGTAGGCAACCACGTTGTCATCGGATGCAATAATACCATTGGGGGAGTAGGATTCGGTTATGAAAAAAACAGTGAAGGACAATACGAAGTTTTGCCTCACGTGGGCAACGTAGTAATTGAAGACGGAGTAGACATTGCCAACAATGTTTGCATTGACCGTGCGGTGCTGTCTTCAACCCTTATTAAAAGCAATGTAAAAATTGACAACCATGTGCACATTGCACACAATGTTGTAATAGGCGAAAACGCCTTGATTATTGCGCATGCCATGATTGGCGGCAGCACTGTTATTGGAAAAAATGTTTGGGTAGCCCCAAGCGCTTCCATATTGAATAAACTGGTTATTGGCGATAATGCCTTTATAGGTATGGGTGCGGTGGTTATAAAAAACGTAAAAGAAAATGAACGCGTTGTGGGAAACCCAGCCCGACCCATTCCGGATAAATAGACGTCATATCTGCAACTGCTTTTCAGTTTTTTACACAAATAGCACAAAGGTTTTTTTAAAGAGTTTTTTTAGAAGACCATGCAGCCGGCTGAGAACGCAGGGGCTCGTGAATTTTTGAGATGGGTTCCAGTATTTTTTACATCACAAGGCGTATGACTTCAAAAGCCTCGGCATAAGTGGTTCCTATTTGTACGCCACGCGTGGCGGCCAGCGACCTTACAAAATTTTCGTTCAGGTAATCGCGGTGCTTTTGTGTTTCATACATTTTAAG
>DASPJQ010000938.1:0-2037 GCA_035628535.1 Flavobacteriales bacterium
TTGTTTTCTTGACCAGTTGTCACTCAGCGCTTTTTCGGTTGGTACCGGAAAACTGGGTTTGCACGTGTATTGCTCTGGCGCCAATATGGGCGGTAAAAAACCAATCCTGTGGGAAGCTTCGCACCAATTCAGGCACTCAAAAAACCTGAGTGGCGATGATGTTGCCCTGCTCAATTATTGCCGCAAAAAATCAGGTAAAATAAAAGCGTTCACCAACCCTTCACTGGCTGTTTTAACCAAAGGCCCTTCCACGTTAGGCGCATTTTTACGCCAGCGTTTGCGTTGGGGACAAAAAACCGGCCTGGGATCAAATCCCTTGTTATTGCTTTGTTCACTTACGGTTTTTTTAAGTTGCTGTGCGTGTATTTTAAGTTTAACGTTCTCTTTATCAGAATCATGGCCGAACCAATGGTATTTGGTCCCGTTATTAAAGTTGCTCATTGACCATTTGTTCTTATTTTTGGTTGCAGGCAGGTTGGGAGTTAAACGTTATTTATGGTTTTTCATTCCTGCCTGGGTTTTTAATGTTGTTTATATTCCATTGATTGCGTTAACCGGTTTGGTATACAAAGGAAAATGGAAGGGAAGAAAAATCAAGGGTTAAAACCAGTTGGGAAACAAAAACAAAATGCAGGTTGATCGGGAGATTTCGCGGTCTCTTTCAAAAATGGCATGGCGCAGGTTGCGCAAAAACCGCATTGCCATGTTCGGTTTAATCATGATTGTGATTGCTTCCCTTATTTCTATACTTGGTGCGCTTATTCGCCCTGATAAAACCGAGAATGCCGACATTGAAATCCGTAACATCGCTACCAAAAAGCCCGGATTCAATTGTAATTTTTTATTGTGGCGTAAAGATACCCCGGCTGATGAAACGGCTTTTTACGAAATGATGTTCTTTGGCGGCCGCCAGGAAAACTATGTGTATTTGCCCATCAGCGGTTTTGAATTTGTAGGCACAAAAATCGTTATTCGCGAGTATACGGGCGACAGCGAAGAGGCCAAAGCAACCGCGCCTGAAAGTTCGTATGAACTGGCCGATGTGATTTATCCCCTGCATGAAAATGCACGCATGACAACCGATGACAAGGGCAACGTGATTTTTTATGACATCGAGAACAAACGCCATGTTGAATCCATTGCCGCAATGCAGGAGCACATCAAAAACCACCAGATGAAACGTTATACGTATTGGCTGGGTACTGACCGTAACGGGCGCGACATGCTTTCGCGTTTAATGGCGGGAACCATTGTTTCGCTTTCGGTGGGATTAATCTCGGTACTTATTTCGCTTCTCATTGGTATTTTTTTAGGGGCCATTGCCGGTTATTACCGCGGTTGGGTTGACGATTTAATCATGTGGCTTATTAATGTGGTATGGTCCATTCCAACGTTGTTGTTGATTATTGCCATTACCGTTGCGCTTGGCAAAGGTTTTACACAAGTATTTTTGGCCGTGGGATTAACCATGTGGGTTGAGGTGGCGCGTTTGGTTCGTGGCCAGGTGTTGAGCGTACGCGAAAAAGAATACATTGAAGCCGGAAAAGCCCTAGGCTTTAGGTCCATGCGCATCATCATGAAACATGTTTTGCCCAATGTAATGGGACCGGTAATTGTAGTGAGCGCTGCCAATTTCGCTTCAGCCATTTTGATTGAAGCAGGTATGAGTTTTTTGGGCATCGGGGCCCAGGCGCCTATGCCAAGCTGGGGCAGTATGCTGGCCGACCATAAAGATTATTTTAACGGACCTATGGCGTACATGGCGTTATTACCCGGTTTGTGCACCACAATTTTGGTACTTGCGTTCATGTTGCTTGGAAACGGTTTACGCGATGCATTGGACATGCGCAGTATAGACGATATTAAAGGCTAAAAAATAATTTCATTCTTATCATTACAATTAATTTTCGCTTAGAAGGATCTTTGCAACTACCAAATTCGCTGCGTCCTTTGCGCCTGTTCAGGGATTTTTGTGGTTAAAAAATATAAAAAAGGCAAGTGCAGAAGGTTTGCAGTTGCTTTCTGTTAAACGGAGTT
>DASPJQ010000939.1:0-3101 GCA_035628535.1 Flavobacteriales bacterium
AGCCCGGAGCATAGTGAGGACTATAGGCGAAAGCCCGGCCGCGTTGCAGCGCGGGGCGGCTAAAAAACGAAAAATTGATAAATTAACTAATAAAACAAAAGCACGTTCACTCCCATAACTCCCAATCCCACACTCCCTCATAACAAATAACAAATAACCAGTTACCCCCATGAGCACAATAGTAAAAGTTGAAGCGAGGCAAATTTTGGATTCACGCGGAAACCCCACAGTGGAAGTTGATGTAATTACAGCGAACGGCATTATAGGGCGTGCTGCAGTGCCCAGTGGTGCCTCAACCGGTGCGCATGAAGCGGTTGAATTGCGTGATAACGATAAGGCCAATTACCTGGGTAAAGGCGTAACAAAGGCAGTGCAAAATGTAAACAGTACCCTGAACGAAGAACTGGAAGACGTTTCGGTTTTTGACCAGGGCGGTATTGACCAGCTCATGATTGAACTGGACGGCTCAACAAACAAAGCCAAGTTGGGAGCCAACGCTATTTTAGGCGTGTCACTGGCTGTTGCCAAAGCTGCGGCCATTGAAAGCGGTATGCCGTTGTACCGTTACGTGGGCGGTGTAAATGCAAATACCTTACCCGTGCCGCTTATGAATATTTTGAATGGCGGGCAGCATGCCGACAATAAAATTGACATACAGGAATTCATGATTATGCCTGTTGGAGCCGACAGTTTTAGCCAGTCATTGAAAATGGGGACCGAAGTTTTTCATCACTTAAAAGCGGTGTTGAAAAAGGCCGGCCATTCAACCAATGTGGGCGATGAGGGCGGGTTTGCACCAAATTTGGATTCAAACGAAGAAGCCATTGAAATTGTGTTGAAAGCCATTGAAACGGCCGGGTACAAACCGGGTAAAGACATTTACATTGCACTTGATGCAGCCTCAACTGAGTTTTACGATGCTAAAAAGAAACTGTATACATTTGAAGCCACTGGCGATAAAATGAGCAGCGAAAAAATGGTGGAGTACTGGACCAAATGGGTGAAAAAATACCCGATTTTAAGCATTGAAGACGGTATGGCCGAAGACGATTGGGACGGTTGGAAAATGCTTACCGAAGCGGTTGGTGCAAAATGTCAGTTAGTCGGTGATGATTTGTTTGTGACCAATGTAAAGCGTTTAAGTGAAGGCATTAAAAAAGGTATTGCCAACTCAATTTTGGTAAAAGTGAACCAGATTGGTACGCTTACTGAAACCATTAATGCAGTAAACATGGCCAAGGAGAACAGTTTTACCAGCATTATGAGCCACCGCAGCGGTGAAACCGAAGATACCACCATAGCCGATTTGGCTGTAGCGCTTAACTGCGGGCAAATTAAGACAGGGTCAGCCAGCCGCAGCGACAGAATTGCAAAATACAACCAACTGTTGCGTATTGAGGAAACCCTTGGCGATGCAGCCGTATTTAAAGGGAGAGATTTCAAATTCATAAAAAAATAAACCGTATGAAAAAAACGGCTTTATATGTTGGTTTGTTTTTACTTACCGCCTGCGGTAGTGGTGGAGGAAAAACCGCCATTGACACAGGTGATGTGAAAGGAAGCATTGAAGCGCCTGGGGCAGAAATGAAACAAGGCACTCTTCATACAAATGAAGCCACCTACCAGCAGGCTATTTTTGAATATGGGGATCATGAAATACGCATTTGCCCTACGCCAAAAACATTTGAAGAACTAACGGCCGAACTGGAGGAATCAAACGACAGTTTTAATGTTGAAATGAGTGAAGTGGACAAAGGAGCCGACTATATTTTTTACAGGGAAAAAGAAAATTTTGCCGGTAAACAACGAGAGGGTTACCGGTTTTTAATCTATAAAAAAGGAAAGTCAAAAAATTATGTGTTAAAGGGTGGTGGCGATATGTTGGGAGCCATTCCTACCAAAGACAAGGCAGAAAATGCATTTAAAGCTGCCAAAACATTTGAGCCGGCTGATTAGTTTAAAACGTAAGTTACTGGTCAGTATCATTTTGTGGTCTTACATTTAACTCACGTTTTTAAGCAAAACTCTGCGTATCTTTGCTGTGTGAAGGTGGCTGAAACCGTAAAACCATACAATACCGGTAAATCAAAAAAAGAAGAAGTAGCCCGGATGTTTGACAACATAAGCGGCAAGTATGATTTCCTGAACCATTTTTTTTCATTTGGCATTGACAGGCGCTGGCGCAAAAGGGTAATTAACCTGTTAAAGCCCCATCGTCCAAAATTGATTCTTGACATTGCAACAGGTACTGGCGACTTTGCATTGGCAGCGCTAAAACTGAATCCTGATAAGGTAACAGGCATTGACATTTCAACCGGTATGTTGGCCGTAGGCAGGGAAAAAACTTCGCGGCACGAATTACGGTCAAAAATTGAATTGCTGGAGGGGGACAGTGAAAATATACAATTTGATGATAATTATTTTGATGCGATAACTGTAGGGTTTGGTGTACGCAATTTTGAAAACCTTGAGAAAGGACTGGCAGAAATGCTGCGCGTACTTAAACCCGGTGGATTTGCCATGATCCTGGAATTTTCAAAACCGAAAAAATTTCCGGTAAAACAACTTTTTAATTTTTACTCAAAAAGAATAATGCCTTTTTTTGGCCGCAAAATTTCAAAAGATGAAAGGGCCTACGCGTATTTGCCCGAGTCAGTGCAGGCCTTTCCTGAAGGGGAGGAAATGAAAGCCATTTTATTGAAAGTAGGCTTTAAGAAGGTAGAAATTAAGCCCTTATCTGGTGGAATAGCAACAATTTACGTAACTCAAAAATAATTTTGCTGTATTTTCGTTCATACAAGGGGTTGGGTATGCGCAAAATCATTGCCATAGTAGTTGTTGTGTTGTGTTTTTCCAGTGCATATGCGCAAAAGGAGAAACCTGAAAACCTTCCCAAATTTGACGCACGCAAATACCATTTCGGGTTTATGCTTTCGTTCAATTCAGCCACGTTTTACCTCAAATATGTAAACCAGTATTCGTATACCGATTCAATTGTAAACATTTTACTGGACAGGCAACCGGGTTTTAACCTGAACATTGTAGGCTCGCTCAATCCATCACCCAATGTGAATTTCAGGTTTACACCAGGTTTATCATTT
>DASPJQ010000940.1:0-2735 GCA_035628535.1 Flavobacteriales bacterium
AATGTCTATGCCGCGCGATAAAATATCGGTTGCCACCAGCACATTCAATTCGCGGTTCTTAAAACGCATGAGCACCTCTTCACGCTGTTTTTGTTCCAGTTCTGAATGGATCTCGTCTATTTTCAGGTTGGTTCTGCGCAGTTCGCGGCTCAATTGTTTCACGCTGTTTTTGGTTGAACAAAATACAATTACGCTTCTGAAATTATGAAGGGCCAAAAGGTATTTTACCAGCGGGATTTTTTGATTGCCGTTAACCATGAAAACTTCCTGTTGAATGTTTTCGTTGGGTTTTGAAACCGAAATATTCACCTCCAGCGGGTCGTGTAAAATTTTGCGCGCCAGGGTCCGTATTTTATTGGGCATTGTTGCCGAAAAAAGCAGGCTTTGTTTTTTGGCCGGTAAAAACGAAATCATTTTATGGATATCATCGCTGAAACCCATATCAAGCATACGGTCAGCCTCATCCAGCACCAGAAACTGCAGGGCTGAAAAGTCAATATATTTCATGTTAAGGTGTGATATCATACGCCCTGGTGTGCAAATAACAATATCAACCCCTGCTTTCATGGCCTGGCGCTCACGTTCGAATAAACTTCCATCGCCACCACCATAAACCGCTATGGAACTGATGGGGGTGAAATACGAAAGTCCCTCCATTTGCTGGTCAATTTGCACGGCAAGTTCCCGTGTGGGCACAATTACTATAGCCTTAATTTTATTGGATGGGGGACCTGTTATAATTTTATGGATGAGCGGAAGTAAAAAGGCGGCTGTTTTTCCTGTTCCTGTTTGGGCTGATGCAATTACATCGCGTCCCTCTAAAATGGCCGGAATCACTTTTTCCTGGATCGGTGTCGCATTGCGGTAACCCATGCTGTCAACACCGTCAATGAGTTCTGGTAAAAGATTTAATTCGGCAAATGTCAACGTAACTTCAATTATAGCTTTCGGCCATAAAGATAACTAAAAATGCGTTGGCTCAATAATTCGGTTCCTGTTTAAGTTTAACGGTTGGTTTTGCCCCCAAGGGTCTTGATATGCTTTTTATTATAAGCGCATGTACTGCCTTTGCTTCGCTTGCAAACCGTTTATAATAGGCCGGAACCTTAAAATACCCTGTATCCACTACACCTGTGTCCATACCTTTTAACCGTACCGTTTCCATTATTTGGTTCTGTTTATTGGTGCAATCGGCTCTTGCAATGAACCTGTTGGTAATTTTCGTGCACAACCATTCGTACTTATCGCCCAAAAACTCACTGTACGGTAACAGGAAATTGCTTCCGCTTTTATCCTTTACATCCAACGCGTTGGTGATGTAATAAGTGTAATTGACCGAATCGCTTTGCAGGTTAATTTTACGGCAGGTCAGGTTATTTATCCTGCAAAAACCGGGTAATTCAACTGCCGAAAAATGTTTTTCACCTGCAGGCTTAACCAGTTTTTCGTTTTTACTGATGGCGTAAAATAAATCAGGATTATCATATAAACTCGTTTTGCGCACACTGTCCGGTTTAATTCGCCTTACGATGGTTGATGAAATAAAATGTTCTTCAAAAAATAAAGATTCGGGAGTTAATTGAGCGGGTTTTTTAATGCGCCTGGCCACTTTATTTCCAAGCATGACACTATAGGTTTCAATAGTGGAAGCATCCATTTTCCCGAGAGAATCATAGTGAAAACTGAACTTTTCATATATTAACCGATTTAGCCCCGGCTGGGTTCTGGGTACCGGTTTTTTCAACTGTGCAAGTGCGGCTGCAACCAATACCAGTACACCAGGCCCCCATTTTTTTAACATTTGCATAACAGTATAACCGCCTTTTTATAAAAGGTTACAGGCTAATTATTTAACACTGGGGCTGTTACAAACTCACAACCGCATTATAAAAAAATTACGGATTCGTATAAGATTGAAGCGACTTTTTTATTTTTATCGCGTCTTTACTTCGAAGCAGCAATAAAAACGAAAAGAGGTGGCATTATGAAAAGGCGGGTTTTCGGCATAATTATATTTGGCATTGCATATTCGAATTTACATGCACAGATTTTATTTTCCAATGGGGCTACCGTTCACATCAATACAGGCGCAACGGTTATAACCAACGGTGGAACTGAAATCAGCAATACTTCTACGTTTATAAATGACGGTGATTTGACCGTTACAAAAAACTCAGTAACTCCCCTGCCTGGTAATTTCACGCTTAACAGCGGTTCGGCCGTAAGCGGCAATGGCACTTACAGGGTTGAACAGGATTGGATCAACGATGCAACCTTTACCGCAGGCACCAGTACGGTTGAGTTATTTGGAAATACACAGCAGTTTATTACCAGTACCACTTCAACCGCTACAACGTTTAATAACCTTCTTTTAACAGGAACCGGAACAGGAACCGACCGTAAAAAAACCTTGCAGTTCGTTAACGCCAGCACCGGTACAAGTGGTATTTTAACCATTAATGACCGTGAACTGGAAACCCAAACCAATACGTTTTTTGTATTAAATACGTCAACAGGCGCTGTTACCAATACCACCACACCGGGTTCAGAAGGTTTTGTAAGCAGTCTTTCTCCAGGTTTTTTATCACGGGCTACCAATAGCGCTTCGGCCTATTTATTTCCAACCGGTTCAAGCCTTGGAACATTGCGGTATCGCCCCATAGAGGTAGTACCCACTGCAACTGCTTCCAATACCTATACCGTTCGGTTAAATAATAATGATCCGAACGTTGACG
>DASPJQ010000941.1:0-5464 GCA_035628535.1 Flavobacteriales bacterium
ACCGTGGCTGCCCGCTTCATCGCTGGTACTGTCGGGTAAATAAATATCGTTAAATACAAATTTCAACACATTGCCCGGCAGCTGCTCAGTAATCATGCTGTGGCTTGCGTGTATGCATTTGAATGTATTGATATCCAATGCCGCATCAAGCGTATCAAGTATATATACATCAAGCGCGGCAGCTGTTCCTGTGTTCTGGAACTGCACCGTGTATTGCATGCGCTGTGAATTCAACACATAGTGCTGGCTGCATTCACCAAAAGGCTCACCCGATTTTTCATTCGGGTCGTAGGATAAAAGAATCTCTATTGAATCTTTCTCCATGTTATTGGTTAAATCAATATCGGCCCCGGTAGTATTTATCCCGGTTTTTATAACCGTATAATCACCAACAATTGCTGAAGCGGTAACATCAAAAACGATATATGGTGCAAACGAACCATCATCGGAGTTAAATGACGATATGTTCCAAACCAGGGTATCGCCATAAACCGTATCGGGCACTGGTGTACACGTGCTGACCGAAATTTTAGCATCATGAATCAAATAAAGCTGGCCTGAAGCTGTATCGCAACCTGGGTTCTGAAGGTCCAGCCAAAAATAATTCGGCATCACCAATGCAAACACACTGCTGTGAATGGTTGAAACATCAAAATCAAGGCCTCCAGGTTCAGGACCCGAAACAAACACGGTTTTGTTTACTGTACAACCAATGCTGTCAGTTACCGACAAAGTATAGAATCCCGATGCAGAAATTGATGCTGCGGGTCCGGGTGTAACAGGTGTTGTGCTCCATGCGTAAGTATATGGCATTACGCCAAAGCTTGCGTGACCAAGCACATAACCGTCAGTATCACAATAAGCCTGTTCCAGCGAATCAATAAATAACTTAAGCGCACTGCAGGGACCTTGTTGGAGTCTTGTAAAAAATCCGTGGCCTACATTTATTGTGGTTAAATTAGCTGTTGACGTGTCAGGATCAAAATCAATGGTACCCCCTGATGAATACCTGGTAAAGAATCCTGCCAGATAAACATTGGTAGTGGTGGCACCAATGGCATTGCCTGAAACATTTCCATTGGTTGTATGTTCCAGGGCATAAACCCATTCAACGTTCCCCGTGGCATTGTATTTCTGCAAAAACAAATCAGTTCCTAACGATGTAAATGTATTCACCATTGGTCCGGGATCAAGGTCGGCTGAACTGCTGTAAGCGCCTGACACATAATAATTATTAGCTGCATCAATTTCTATGTCACTTCCATAGTCATCGCTCGAACTTCCGAAATACTTTGACCATACAAGTGAGCCCGATGGGCTTAATTTAAAAAAGAAAGCATCGTAAAACATGCTGCCTAAAGCAGGGTACGTTACAGTGCCCGCGCCCGGATCAAAATCCATTCCCCCTTCCGTTCCGCCTGTAACAAGTATATCACCGGCCATGTCAATTTTTAAACGGGCAAAAAAACTATTGCCGGTACCTAAGAATTCATCGGCCCAAACCAGGTTTCCTGTATTGTCCAGTTTAAGTACAAAGCTGTTTCCAACCGTATCGGTTACGCCTATGGTGTAAACACCGGGACCCGGGTCCACGTCAATGGTTTTTGAATAATCGCCACACAGGTAAATATTTCCTGCAGGATCAGTATCGAGTCCTGACGGGGTGACGGAAGCGTAGGAAGACGATCCCCCGAATTGCCGTGACCAAACATAATTTCCTGAAGCGTCAAGTGCAACTACGTATGTTCCCGTGCCGTTAGGTATTAAACTGACCACCCCTGCACCGGGGTCAACATCCAGCGTGTCGTTAAACGATCCGGCAAATATGACCTGGTTGATGGCATTTACTTCCACATCGTATGGCCTTGAATGTAAAAAAGTGCTTGTTTCAAACTGGGTGGCCCATAGTAAATTTCCGGCCGTGTCAATTTTAAGTATAAACGTACCGAGGCCACCGGCACTGGTAAGTGAATACGTGCTTGCTCCCGGATCAGCGTCCATATTACCGTTGTAATTACCAACCAGCACAATGTTACCCGCTGCGTCAAAATCGGCATCATACACAAATACTTCAAATCCCGGAAATGATTTCAGCCATAACATGTTGCCTGCACTGTCAAATTTCTGGATGAAACTATTTGTGCCGGGAACACCCGGAAAAACGTAGGCAGGCCCCGGATCAAAATCGGTAGTGGGTCCTACCGAAGCGGGGCTGTATACACCTGCATTGTACACATTTCCCCAGGAATCGGCTAACACCACATAGCTCCCGTCAAAAGCAGAGGAACCTTCAACGCTCGTATAAAAGTTATAGCCACCTGGCTGAATGGCCCAATCAAAGGATTGTGCTTTACCAAACAAGGCAAGTACAACGCTAAAAAACAAGACGACAACAGGTTTTTTCATGAGATTTTTATTGTTTTTAAAAATTTGGATTGACACAAAAATAAATCGCTAAATAAAATTAGTTTCATTCCTTTACAAGTTTAACCGTTTGCTCAATTCCATTATTCACGACACTTACAAAATAAATCCCGCTGCTGAGTTCATGTAAATCAACATTTACTTTTTGCAAACGTGGCTGAATAATTCTTATTGTTCTGGCGCTCCAATAATGATCATTGTAAATACTACCGGTTTTTCCAGTCCAAATAAAATTACCGGCCCAATTATATTTAGCAACAAACATGTCCTTTAAAACTGCGGAGGTCAGGTTATCTGTACCCGAGCCCGCATTAAAATCAACTGTTCCTGCAAAATACCCAACAGTATAAATATTCGCATACTTGTCCATAACCGTTGTTGTTGGCAGATCCTGTGTTGCTGAACCAAATGTTTTGGCCCACTCAAAAGTTTGGGTACACGAGTCTCCAACAATTAATAAAAAAAATAAAACAGGAATACATCTCATACCTCACAAATATACCCAAATATCCTTATAGGTAAAAGGATTTAACAGTCTGGGCGTATTATTCAATAAAAAAAGGCGAAACCTTACCCGGTTCCGCCTTTTGTTTTAATCTTGTTTTAATTTTAAACTAACGCATACCCACCCTCTCACTACTCATATCTCAGTACTCATATCTTAACTCAAATCCAACTAATGAACCAGTTCCCCCTCAATAATCCCGTTCTTCACCAAATACTCCGCAATTTGCACCGCATTGGTAGCCGCACCTTTTCGCAAATTATCGGCCACACACCAAAAGTTTAAGGTCTTCGGCTGCGTTTCATCGCGCCTGATACGGCCCACAAAAACTTCATCTTTATTGTGTGCATTCATGGGCATGGGGTAAATTTGGTTCGCCACATCATCCTGCACCACCACACCCGGAGTATTTTTCAGTATTTCAAAAATGTCTTTTAACTCGTACTCGTTTTCAAATTCCACATTGATGCTTTCACTGTGACCGCCCATAGTAGGAATGCGAACAGCTGTTGCCGTCAACCGTATGCTGTCATCGCCCATGATCTTTTTCGTTTCATTGGTCATTTTCATTTCTTCCTTGGTGTACCCGTTTTCCATGAACACATCAATTTGCGGGATCACGTTCATGTCAATTGGATATTTATACGCCATCTCACCCTTCACGCCCTTACGCTCATTCATCATCTGGTCAACCGCCTTTACACCCGTACCGGTCACACTCTGGTACGTACTTACCACCACGCGTGTAATTTTATATTTTTTGTGGAGCGGGTTCAGCGCCAACACCATTTGAATGGTTGAACAATTGGGGTTGGCAATAATTTTATCGTCTTTGTTCAGCACATGCGCATTCACCTCAGGCACTACCAGTTTTTTGGTAGGGTCCATGCGCCAGGCCGATGAATTGTCAATTACCGTTGTGCCAACTGCCGCGAATTTTGGGGCCAGTTCAAGCGAAGTTGAACCTCCTGCCGAAAACAAGGCAATGTGCGGTTTGGCGGCAATGGCCTCGGCAGCGCTGTGCACGCGGTATTGCTTGCCCCTGTATTCCAACATTTTACCAACCGATTTTTCACTGGCAACCGGAATGAGTTCGTCAACGGGAAAATTGCGCTCTTCCAGTACCTTTAACATAACCGTACCAACCAATCCTGTGGCACCAACTACTGCTACTTTCATGCGTTAATTATTTATTTATTTTTTAATGGTCGCATGGAATGCCCCAGTATAACTATTTAGTAATGAGCAGGGGCATTTCATAATTATTATTTAATTCCTTTTTAAGGCTGCAAAAGTATTATATTTACAGGAATAGCAATACCCGGCAGCCACGGTGTTTAAAAAAATAACCATACTGTTTTTATTTGTTTGTTCATTTTGCGGTCTGAACGCGCAGGTTGTTGACGATTTCAATGATGGCGACTATACCGTAAGTCCAACCTGGACCCCTTCGGCCGCCTCTGATTTTAAAGATACATTGGGCATGTTGCGTTCCAATAATACAATTGCCAGCAGCACTTATTGCATTTCAACGCCCAGTACCCTTGCCAACAATTGCCAATGGGAATTTTACGTGAACCTGAAATTTGCCACCTCGGGCGCCAATTATGTGGACTGCTATCTTACAGCTGACAATGCCGATTTATCATCGGCTGCACTCAATGGGTATTTTGTACGCATTGGAAATACCAGCGATGAAATAAGCCTGTATAAAAACACGGCCGGTACAGTTACTGAAATCATTGACGGGCTTGACGCCACCGTTAGCAGTTCGTCAAACAACCTGATAAAAATTAAAGTGGTGCGCGATGCCGCCAATTTATTTACGTTAAGCCGTGACATGACCGGAACGGGGACTTCCTATACAATTGAAGGCACCATAACCGATGCTGCGTTTACCACTTCATCCTTTTTCGGTTTTTTAATTAAACAATCAACCGCTTCGTTTTTCAAAAAACATTTTTTTGATGATGTGTACGTTGGGCCCATTATTCTGGATGCGGCACCACCCACCCTTGTTTCAGCCACACCGCTAACGTCTACCACACTTGACGTACTGTTTAACGAACCGGTTGAACCCACATCGGCACAAACACTAACCAATTATACGGTTGACAACGGCATTGGCAATCCTTCGGCAGCTCTGCAGGACGGTGGTAACCCCGCTCTGATCCATCTCACGTTTTCAAGTGCGTTTGTAAACCTGGTGAATTACCAACTGGTGGTTGACAACGTAACCGATGTTACGGTAAACGCCATTGACAATGACACGCTTTCTTTTATGTATTTCATGTCCGATACGGCTGTTTTACGCGATGTTGTAATCAATGAGCTTATGGCTGATCCAAGCCCCGTTGTAGGTTTGCCCGCGGTTGAATTCATTGAACTGTATAACAACAGCAGCAAGAATTTTGATCTTGCAGGCTGGACACTTACCGATGGTTCATCAACCGCAACACTTGGAACAAAATTACTTACACCGGGCCAATACATCATCATTTGCGCCAATGCCGACACTGCAAGCTTTTCTTCTTT
>DASPJQ010000942.1:0-1171 GCA_035628535.1 Flavobacteriales bacterium
AAACACCCTGTTCAGATCATCAAGGGTTACTTTTTTTAAATCGTCTTTTATGGTTAAAGCCCGGCGCCAGTTGCCATGGATCACTTCGTTGGCAGCGAGGGAAGCGGCCTGTGCACTGTTGGTTTCCTGGCGGTAATACACTTCCGTGGCATAACCTGTTTTCTGGTTCTTTAACTCTTCCTCTGTAAAGCCGCCTTTCTTTATCTGCTCCACCAATTGCCGGGCAACGGCTATGTATTTATTGGGCTCTGTCGTTGTTACATAAATATTGGCATAAGGAGTGAGGCCGCCGCTAAACCAGGCACCGGGTGCATAGGACAAACCATGTTTGCTTCTTACTTCCAAAAAATGGCGGGTGCCGAAAATGCGCATGGCTAAAACAAATGCATTGTAGTCGGGTGTGCCAGGCAGGGGCGCACTGGTGATGCCCTGAATATAATTGGTGGCGAATTCTTTTTCCTGTGGCTTAAATGTTGTTGCGGCAGGAGTATAAGCGTCCTTCTTTACAACGAATGGACTGCCCGCGGGAACTTTAGATAAAAAGCTTTTGATGTTTGCTTCCAGCTTTTCTCTTTCTATTTCGCCTACCACCACCATCAACAGGCGGCCACGGTTAAAAATGGATTGGTAATATTTTTTCGTTTCTTCCGGGCTTAGCTTATTGACGGTTTCTATCGTTCCCTGCGGGTCTTTTGCATAGTTCTTTCCGGCAAACGCCAATTGTTTGGCCATTTTGTCAATAGCATGGTCGGGGTCCGATTCCTGCGCCTTTAATTTAGTGGTTGCATCCTGCTTAATGCGGTCAAATTCTTTTGCATCAAATTTGGGAATGGTCATCGCATCTACATACAACGGCCATACGGTTTCAAAATCAGTTTTAATACAGTTCATCCTAAAGCTGGCATAATCCATCCCGGTAGAGCCGCTTATTTGGGCGCTTACTTTGTCCAGCTTGTCTTTGAAGGAATTTTTATCGTCTTTTAAAGTGCCACATTCGGTCAGCGCTGTCATGGCTAATTGTTCAATGCCTGCTTTGCTGGCCGCATAATTTTGCACACCGCCTTTAATGATGGTGAGCACTTCAACAATATCATTTCCGCTGGGTTGAACAATCACTTTCACACCTTGTACATTCATTTCGTAAGGCTTGCCTAACTGGGCAAACAAACAA
>DASPJQ010000943.1:0-1672 GCA_035628535.1 Flavobacteriales bacterium
TTAATACCCGCACCGTCAAGGGTATTGATCAGAATTTTACCTCCAAGAACAGCCGTGTAGAGGTTCACGGGTACCTCCATGCGCAAATCATTGCCTTCGCGCTCAAAAACAGGGTGTTTATTGATTCTTACTTTCAGGAACAAATCGCCTGCCGGAGCGCCGTTTACACCCGCGCCGCCTTTCCCGGTCAGTTTAAGTACCTGTTCGTGGGCAATGCCTGGTTTGATCTGGATGCGCAGTTTTTGGTTGAGCACACTCAGCACGCGCGCTGTTCCGCGATAAGCTTCTTCGAGCGTAATTTCCATTTCCGTCTCGTAATCCTGCCCTTTCATGATGCGCTGATTGGTTCCCTGCGAACCTGCGTTGGCACCGCCGAAACGGCTGCCAAAAATATTTTTGAAAAAGTCGGAAAACCCGCCCGCGCCCTCTTCACCAAAAATGTCGCTGAAGTCGTGGTTAGGTTGCTGCCCCGGATTGCCGCCACCACCCGTATTGCGGTAGTAGTCGTTAGGGTTGCCACCGTATTGCTGGTATTTTGCCCAGTTTTCGCCCAGGTTGTCGTAGTGTTTTTTCTTTTCCGGGTCACTCAATACGTTATAGGCTTCGGAAATTTCCTTAAAGCGGGCTTCTGCCGCCTTGTTGCCAGGGTTTTTATCAGGGTGAAATTCCTTGGCAAGTTTGCGGTATGCTTTTTTAATCTCTTCCTGTGAAGCAGTTTTGCTGATTCCCAGGGCTTTGTAATAATCTTTATATTCCATGAGTTTTTGTAAGTACGTTGAGATGAATTCTGGTTAAAAAATCATCGTTTTTGCAAAACAGGCTTTCCACTCCAGCAGCGGAGCAGCCTGGTCAATAGGGTAACTGCTGCAGTTTTTCAGGGCTTGTGCCGTATGTCTTGGGCAAAAGCCTGCACTGCTACTTTATACGGTTCTTTACAGAGAAGTTATGCACCAACCATAAACTTTATGAACAGAAGAGGGTATAAAAACGTAAACCTGCAACACCTGAAAGTCTTCTGTCCATCATCTCTGCCCAAAAAATATCATTACTGTGAAAAAGTAACAATTAAGTTCAAAAGTTACCATTGTTTTTGGAAAAAAACAGGCTGTCGGTTTCTTATCACAAATATTTTCGCAGTGATAAAACTCATTTTTTTACAAATTTCTCTGCTTCAACTTGCACCTGTTTGCCAACACTGCCTGATTTAAAAGTTAAACACAGTTTGAATTATAAAAGTTTTCCCGAAAAAGTGAATTATTATACTGATAATCAGTGTTTACAATAAAGGCTGTCGCCTGATCCAAAGACTTATGGAGCCTTGTGGGAAGCCGCGCTTTGCCAGATGGCAAGTAATATTGTAAGAAACAGTAGTAACCTCTCAGCCGTATTGTGTTCACAAATGGCTGAAAAAATAATGTAGCTGCTAAAATGTAATTTTTATCCTATAATCTTTTAATTTTGACAGCAATTACAAATAAAAGCATTGTTCTGAATCAAATAGCTAAAATTAAGTCCTGCTTATAAATTATTTGCCTGCAAGTATTTTTAAACCTTAAATCGTAGTAAACTATGAAATTTTCTCAATTAACCCGACTGGAAGTCATGCAGCACCTGGAAAGCTACATTGGCAATACAGTGGACGATTTTTTAAAGCCTGTGGAAGAAAACTGGC
>DASPJQ010000944.1:0-1312 GCA_035628535.1 Flavobacteriales bacterium
ATCATTTTTCATCTGCACAAAGCCATACTTTCCTGCCGGCTTGTGTATCCAATGTCGCATATTGATGCGGGAAGAATCTCCATTTTCAGTGGGAGTAAACGGAAACCACGATTCCTTTTGTTGCGCATTCGCAACCACTAAAAACAATAAGATATTGCAGGCAACGCATATCCACTTCCTGCTATTTTCTACAAGCATGCTACACATCCCACGTTCGTTCCTATGGTTTTTCTTCAAATTCCTCTTCATGGATTAGCTTTTCGTTTTGAATGATCAATACTATTCACCGGAAAAAGTATTATCGAAGATAAGCATCGTATTCTTGTTGTTTGTTTTGTTCTCCGCGTCTTGTTTATCACGTTTTAAAAAGGCCCTGGCAAAACCAGGGCACACGCTTGCTATGTCATATGAAAAAGTTATCAGCAACTTTCTTGAAATGATATTCACGACGATCGCTAACCCTGCCCTACAACTGCGGTATTATTTTGCTTGTCCATTACCGATTACCGCAATCCTGAGCAACAATTAACGAGACAATATATCCAAAATAGAAGTAATGAAAACAGGTCCTATACTGCACTATGCTGAAAATTCACTTCAGCAAGCAAAATGGCGACGTAAGAGATGCTTTAATATTCCCTTGCGCCTATGTCCGGCTTACCATCTTTAATCTTCACCAGATCAGGCCAACGGTTCAACAGTACATCATTGGTTCCCTGGTTGACGCCTTTTCGTTTTTTTATTTGAAGTACACCCTTACTAAGCAGCACGCCAGCAACGATTCCCTTTTTTTCAAATTCCGGGCAATACTGTTTTATTTTTTCTAAGCATGCACTTTTGTTGTACAGGTTTCCATTAAAGAAGTTGCCATTTCGGCAAGGCACCAGGCTCCAAAGATTGCTGATACCATCGCTGTTTCCTTCAGCATAAAAAACATTGTTGATAAACTCAATGTTGTTGAATTTGTCCGGGTTCGATTTTTTGTCCCAAACGTGGATGATTTCTTCGCCCCGGAAGTTATTGTGATAGAATTTTATGTTTTCCGTAGCATTGGCAAAATCACTTCCAAACTTGATGCAATACCCAGCCTTCTCTCCTTTTTCGGTTTTGAATATTGTGGTGGCGTCCACCTGGTTGCGGTAAATATAAAGCGGGCCACGTGGATTGGAACCCACACTGATGCCTCCCCAGCAATTAGTGATCACATTGTTGTAAAAACGGAAGTTTTCCGATCCCCAAGTCTCCAGTTCAATGGCATCATCCGTACAATTTCTAAAAACCGTATGGTGAATGCTGGTATTCTTACCATTAA
>DASPJQ010000945.1:0-21601 GCA_035628535.1 Flavobacteriales bacterium
CAATGCCCCTGTGCCCCCGGTTGCAACAATTTGAAGGAAACCGGTATTGTTATTGAAGCAGGTAAGGTCAGTAATGTTGGTTGTATAGGCCAATGGTGGCGCTTCGGTAATGGTTGCTGTGTTGCTGCCCAAACAACCGTTCACATCCATTACCATTAAATTATAAGTGCCCGCGGCAAGACCGGCAAACGTTGGCGATGCCTGGTAGGTGGCTCCGCCATCAATGCTATAAGTATATCCTCCGCTTCCGCCTGTAACACCGGTAATGGTTATGCTTCCTGTTGCGCCTGCATTACATGCAACGTTAACAACGGTTGAACTAAAAAGAACCGAATCTGGTTCGTCAATCATAAACGGTATTGTATAAATACAGAACCCGTTATCAATCATGGTTACGATGTGGCTTCCTGCACAAAGGCCAGTGAAGTTTCCGGATAACATAAATACCCCATCTAAATCGAGTTCATATTGTATTGGAGGCGCTCCGTTTACGGCATGGGTTTGTACGGTCCCGTCACAACTGTTGAAACACGTTGCATCGGTTACCCCATCCAGTATTCCATCCATTTCAATATCATTCACACCTACAAACATTTGTTCAATGCAACCATCGGCATCAACCACCTCAATCAAATAACCACCGGCTACAAGGTTCGTAAATAAACCAGTTGCCTGCGGGCCTACACCTATTGTTACATTGGTGTAAGAATATGGCGCTGTACCGCCCGATGCGGCAACTTCAAGACTTCCATCATTAAAGCCGCAATGCGACTCATTCGTGTCAACTATGCTGATGGTATAATGAGGGGGATCAACCAATGTTTGTATACTGGTAAGCTGGCATCCATTGGCATCCTGTACAGTAATAGTATTTGCACCTGCACAAAGACCCGTTAAAACAGGGCTTGCGCCAAACGCGCCTCCGTTTACCGAATACGTGTAAGGCGCTGTACCGCCACCAACACCGGTTACGGTAACTGTTCCATCACATGATCCAGGACAAACAGGATTTACCAATGTATACCCGGCAACAAGCGGTGCAGGTTGTGTAATTACAACCGTTGAGTTGGCAAGACAACCGTTTGCGTCTTTCACTACTACGAAAATTGTTCCGGCACACAAACCGGTCATTGGGTTTGCCGTGCTAAATGTTAGTCCGTTGTTGCTTGAAAACGTATATCCGGGCACGCCTCCTGAAGGAGATACAGTAATGGTTCCATCGCAATCACCGTTGCACGTTACATTTGTTTTTACAGTTGTATACGTAAGTGCAGGAGGAGAGGTAATGGTAAATGGCACGGTTGAAGTACAACCGTTGGCATCAACAATGGTTGCCACATAGCTGCCGGCTACAAGGTTGGTAAAAGAATTGGAAGGTTGAAACGCTGTAGGAGGCGTTGGACCGGCAAGGTCTATTGAGTAGGTAATTGTAGGTGTACCACCGGTGGCACCAATTAGTACCGACCCGTCCAGACCTCCAAAACACGTTACGTTGGTAGTTGAAATAATAGAGGCAACCGGGCTTGGTGCACTACCAACCGTTGCCGGTATTGAAGCAGTACAACCGTTAGCATCCTGCACGGTGACGGTATATGTACCGGGTGTAAGACCCGTGAATGTTGTTGAAGCCTGGAATGGTCCGCCAATTGAATATTGCAACGCTCCTGTTCCACCTGAACCGCTAACCGTAACCGTACCGTTGTTTACACCGCACGTTGCCGGAACTGTATTTACCAACGTAATGCCTACTACAGGCGGATTTGTCAATGAAGTTACAATGGTAAATGTACAACCGTTTGCGTCTTTAATCGTAATGGTGTACGTACCGGCAGCAAGGCCGGTAAACGTTGGTGAAGCCTGGTAAGCGCCACCATTGATGGAATATTGCAAGGCACCCGTTCCGCCTGAAGCCCCGGTTACGGTGATCTGGCCGTTGGATGCTCCGTTGCAAAGCGGGTTTGTATTGGTGGTTGACCCGGTAATGGCAGTTGGTTGTGTAATGGTTGATGACGAAACTGCCGAACACCCGTTGGCATCAGTCACTGTAACGGTGTACGTACCTACGCAAAGACTGTTAATGATTTGTGTTGTTGCACCGGTGTTCCATGCAAAACTGTACGTTGGGGTACCGGCACTTGGTACCGCATTGATGGAACCTGTACAGGCGCCATTACACAATGGATTGGTAACTGTTGGGGTAATAACAGGTAATGGATTTACTACAACACTCACGGTATTGGTATCGGTACAAGCACCACCTGTTGTGTAAATTACCTGGTATGTTCCGGCATTTGCAAGTGCTGCCGATGCAATGGTTGGATTTTGCAGGGTTGATGTAAATCCTGATGGTCCTGACCATGAATAGGTACATCCTGCAACGGCTGTTGTCGTAAAATTTATTGGACTGCCTACACAAACAGGCGAAGTTGCATTGGTGACAATTGTTCCAAACGGATCGAAGCCCATGGTAAACAAACCAATTGTTCCGGTTTGCCCGGTTGCTCCTTTTGTGGCTCCATTCGGAGTAAATTCCGTTACTGATCCTGACAATGAAATTCCGTTATCGCCACCGGCAACGCTAATGGTGGGTGTACCGGCCGATATGGCTACAAAACCACCGCCACCACCACCACCCGGACCCTCACTTTCGGTTGCTAAAAAGCCCTGGTCGCCACCTTTACCGCCTTTTGCATTGATGGTAACACCGGTTATGGTTGCCGAACGCAAAATAATGGTTCCTCCACCGCCTGCACCACCCGGTGCATCGTTGGCTCCACCGGTTCCCAATGAAACCTGGTTAAGCGCATCGCCACCGTTGGCATTTATTTGTCCTGCACCCGAAATGCTTCCGGCAATAAGGTAAACAATTCCTCCTCCTGTTCCGCCAAGCTGGTTACCGCCATTGTTGCGGTCACCCGCACCGCCACCTCCACCCATGAAAATACGGCTGGCAGCAGCAATAGCTGTTAAGGGGTGTCCGCCCTCTCCTCCGTAGGGATCACGCCTGTCACCTCCCCATGCTGTGTTGGAAGGGGCAATAGTGAGGGCATCCTGATTGGAGGCACCATAGGAATAACCACCGCGGCCACCACCCGATGAGTTGGTTAGTGTACCACCGCTTGCAATCACAAACGGGTCAAGGTTCCAGGCTGCAGGTCCCGTACAGGTTGTACACATTACGCCCTGGCCGTTGTACACATTTCCATTATTCCCGTTTGATCCGCCACCGCCACCGCAGTTGTGGCCGTTACCGCCACCGCCACCATTGGCAGGAGCACCGCGCCCATAGCGATTGGTGCCGTACACATCGGTAAAACCTGCAATACTTTCGCCTTTTTCAGCTCCGTCATTGGAGCTTGTTGAAGTGTAAAGGGTAATAAGGCCAGCACCTGCCGGGCTCGTATTGTTATCAAGACCACCCGGCCTGAAACCGAAAGCGCTTGCATGAATGGTCCCGTTATTAACTAATGCGCCCTGCACATGAATGGCTACAATTCCTCCCTTGCGGAAAGAACCACCGTCTTGCCAGGCTAGCGGAACAATGGATGCACCCGGATTTACAGTTAATGTTGTGTATTGCGGAACTTTTATAGCTTGTGTGCGACCTGAAGCCGTGTAGCTGTTTACCAACGGTGATTGAAACGTTACCGTGTTACCGGCAACATTGGTCACGTAATTGAATTCATAAAGTCCGCAGTTGTTGTAATTGGTAATAGTACCATACGATGAGGTATTGGTTGTGTTGATGGATGCGCCCTGCATCTGGATAATCAAAACAAGATCGCCACATTCCCAGTTGCAGTTGTCGCCACCGGAATTGTTTACGGTTACACTTGTGGCTCCGGCCGCTACATCATTGGTAATCGGACTGTAGCAATTCACAACCGTATTGGCGGCTGTAATTACCATGGGTCCGTCTTTTCCGGGTTGCGCCCAAACTGCGGTAAAGGCTAACAACATGCACAAAAGACTGAGAATAGGTTTCATCTTGGGTTGGTTTTTAATGCTCGTAAAACATGACGTGTGCTAACAATTTTAGTTGTCTATGAAAATACGGTTGTTTTGGCTAATCAGATTAATTCTGTGTCAAGATTGTTATGCTATAAGATTAAATAACTTTAACTCCCGATGAAACAGACCTTTTTCGTGATGAACGATAGTAGGCTTACCTACTAAATTATACGAATTGTTATGAAGAGTTTTCTGTTAAAAACCATGAAACTGTTGAGAAGAACAAGGGCTCAGAGTTTCAGGTGAAAACAGGAGATCCATAAAACAATTTAGCTTTCCCCTGTTAATCTGATGTTTAGATTTTTATGATTGCGTAGAAATACGGTATTTGCCGTGGGGGTTTCCTACCAAATTTGGTAGAACCTTTGTTATAATGTCATGAGACGAACAAAGCAATCTTTTTTTGTTGTATTGTTATTGTTTAAGACGAAATTTGGGTTAATGACTATAACTCAACAATGAAAAATTCGGTACGCCTGTTTTTAGCCTGGTTTTCGACTGAAGTATTGGGCACTTTGGGTTTTGCCTGACCATATCCCTTTGATGTCAGCCGCTCGGTTGAAATACCTTTGCTTGTAATATAATCCATTACTGCCCTGGCACGATTTTCCGACAATGTTAGGTTTGCTACAGGATCGCCTACGTCATCGGTGTGTCCTTGAATTTCCACTTTTACCTTTGGAGTTTCTTTCAGGAAATCCACAAACTGGTCAATAACAAATTTTGCTTTGGGTGATAAATCATATGAACCTGTAGCAAATAAAATATCGTTGAGTGTGTATGATTTTCCTTTTTCAATAGGCATTACGGCAAGGCTTACGTTTTTCACCGGCTTTTCTTTTTCAAGATCAGTTTTCTCAATGAGTTTGGTATCAAAAGCGTGCCCTTCTTTTTTAACCGTAACCACTACGTCCTGCGGTTTTTTTGTTTTTACCACGGCATAAAATTTTCCTTCGTCTCTGTCAACATGCGCTTCTTCCACTTTTTTATCATCAGCATATTTGATTTCAACTTTGGCATCGGATACAACATTTCCATCCACATCTTTAAGGCTGCCTGAAATAATCACTACTTTTTCGGGGCGCGCATCAGGGTATAATTCAAACCTGAATATGTCCAGGCCCCCTTTACCTTTATACTTTCCGGATGAGAAATAAGCCATTTTTCCATCGGTACTTACAACCAGGCCGTGCTCATCCTCGCTGGTGTTTATGGGATAGCCAATGTTTTTAGGCTTGCTCCAAATACCTTTTTCGTCCTGCTTGCTGTAAAATATATCAAAACCACCAGCGCCCAGGCGCATACCGGGTTCGGTATCGCTTGTAAAATAAAGTGTGTGACTGTCAGTATGCAAAAAAGGCGTCTTATCGTCATAATCGGTATTGATTACATCGCCAACACTTTTGCCGGGGGCCCAGCTTCCGTCAGGTTTGCGTGTTGAATAATAAATATCAATGCTTGTATTTTTGGTACCGGCTCCTTGTTTGGCGTAAAATAACGTTTTACCATCTGCTGAAAGCGAAGGCTGGGCCTCCCATTCGTCCCAGGCGTTTATATTGGGACCCAGGTTCATCATTTCACCCCATTTATATTGCTCTTTGCCTGAATCGGGATCTTTATATTTATTATAATGGACAGAATACAAATCGCAATTCCTGCGGGTGGCAACACCCCGTTTCTCGTCTTTACAGGCACAAAAAATAATTTCTTTGTTGTCAATTGAAATAGTAGCCCCACCAAAATTAGGCCCGGTGTTGAACGGTGGCGGCAATGCGCTGCCTATATCGAACGGTTGTGAAATATCATCGCGCAAACTGGTTGTAAATTCCTCAACACGTTGCGGATTTTCGCCCACCATGGCCCTTTCAAACCTGCGTGTATAGAAAATCATTTCATTGTCGGGCGACAACATAGGCAGGTATTCATCTTTTTCTGTTGATACGCCTGCTACAACTTCAGGATTAAACGGCACAACGTTTTTGTAAAAATTTTCAGAAAATTCAAGCTCCGGAAGTATTTCTTTCACATCCCTGATTTTGGTAGTGTGATCATCGGCATAATTATTTTCGCCAGTACCTTTATAATTTAAAAACAAGTTGAAATACTTGAGCGCATCGGCATTGTTTTTTTGTTTGTAATGAATAACCCCCAGGTAATAATAGGGATCAGCATGGTATTGCGGGCAATGGCTTAGAATATCGGTAAAATATTGTATGGCATACGAGAAATCGACTTTTTGACCGGCCGCTTCACGGTCTTCATTGTTCTGAAACGAACGAATACCCAGTTCGAGCATGCACTGTATGCAATTTTCATCAATGGCCAGCGCATCCTTTAACGCCTGGTACTGGTCTTTTTTGGCCAGTTTACTATCGTGGGCCTTTTCAAATAATTTTAAAACTTTTTTATTGGTCGGATATGTGCATTTATCCTCTTCACCGCCTGTATAGGCATTTACAGCTGAACCAAAAATTGCTACCCAAAAAATCAATTTCATACTACATTCTCTGTGACTTAAACTACTTTCTCCCCAAATAGTTACCAAAGTCATACCAATTTGTTTTCCACTATTGCACCTTCACTTTTTCGGCTTTCTCTTTTGCTTCACTCATTACCTTATCGGCCTTTGTGTTGGCTTCATTTTCAATTTTTTGGGCTTTTTCCTCACCTTCTTTGTTTAGTTTTTCTGCCGATTTTTCAGCCACCTTCTTTTTAATGGGGTTATTACCAGCTTCTTCAATTAATTTTTCACCAGCCTTTTTTGCTTCCTGCCGTGTTTGATCAGCCAAACGTTTACCTTCGGCCTTTATCTTATCGGCTTGTACCTGCGCATCGGCCAATATTTTTTTCCGTTCAGCATCAATCTTTGCATTTACATCTTCCTTCACTTCTTTTACTTTTTCCTCAACTTTTTCTTTGATCTCTTCTTTTATGTCTTCTTTCACATCGGTGAGTTGCTCTTTCAGGTTCGTTTTCAATTTTGGATCGGTTACCGTACCAGTCATTTTAATTTTCAAATTCACATTCTCACCCAACTTCACATCGGCACCTGATTTGTTGGCTTTGTCTACCAGCGTGTTCAGCACATTGTTGGCTTCACCTCCAAATTCGCTGCGCGGAATAGCCATGGCAATGTCATAGTCAATTTCACCTGTAAAGGCCGTGTTACCGGTTACATTGGTTTTGTAATTTCCAACTTTTACATCATATGGTTTTACCCAAACTTTCCCGTCTTTAAATTCAAAAAATACTTTTACGTCCTGTATATTTTGTTTGGCCAGTTTCTGGATTTTCAATTCTGATGCAAGTTTGTTTAACGGTTCAAAGCCTTCAATAAATACATTTTTTGATGCTACATAACCGCCCCCGGTAAGTGTATTAAACTGGGGTGACAACTGTTTGTCAAGGCTGGCATTCATGTCAAACACCGAGGAAAATTTTCCTGTACACTTGGACGCTACAGGAGCCATTTTTTCGATCGAATTGAATGTTTGAGCGGTTTGTTTTATATCCAGGTTTTGGATCGTATAATTCATTTTAATAGCCGGTTCCAGAACATTGCTGGTATTGTAAGACCCACCCAACATTACATCGCCACCCAGGGTATTCATTTTTAAATTATTAAACGTAATGGTTTCATCGCGAACAACCAATCCACCACTTACGTTTTCCAAAACCAAATCAGGTTTGCCCTCATACAATGCCGGGTAAATAACTTTACCCAACGTGGTGTTCATGGTAAAGTCAATGTTTTTTGGAACAGCTATTACGTAAGAGGCGTTCGGGTCGGCTGTTGTTGCCGGTGTTGCACTGGTTGCTGCTGTTGTCTCTCCAGGCGTTTGGCTGCTTGTACCCATAAATTCTTTCAGGTCAACAAGGGGAGAACTTAACTCAAGGTTGCCTTTAATTGTTTCGCTTTTGAAAACATACGGCAGATAATTTTCAAGTTTTCCATTTGCTTTTAAAGCGGTTTTTCCCACTTCGCTGTCCAAAACAACCAGGTCAAGCATTTTTGGTGAAAAGGCCAGTTCAGCTTTATTGATTTTTGTATCATAACCCAAATCTTTGCTTGAATAATTTACGGCCTCAGCAATTAAATTGCCTGTTGCGGTGAATTTCTCGTAATCTTCTGCCGCCAATGCCGAAAGATGTCCTTTTACCGTCACATCGGCTTTAATGTTTCCGGTATAACTTTCACCTTCACCAACCGGTATAACATCTTTTAAAGTAGCCAGGTTAATGCTGGCTTTAACACCCAAATCAATTCCCGGATCACTTATGGGCGTTACCAGGTTAAAATGCCCGCTTACAGGGTTTCCTCCCAAACTCATGGCGATTCGGGGAATGTTGATTTTCATGTCGTCCATGCTCGGATCGCCATTGGCGCTTGCCTTACCGTTAATAAATATACCTGTAGCCGATTTGGGCAAACCCGGGTAATGGAAACTTCCTTTGTTTACATCAAGGTTGACCGCAAAAGCCGGCATTGATTTGTCGTTCATCTTCCCTTTTACAAACCCGTCAAATTTTGTGCTTCCGTCAACTTTTACGCTTGCAAAATCTTTGGTATACGCACCGGGCACCAATGACAGTAAATTTTTAAACCTGTTTTCGTTTGATTTGAATTTTACGTCCATTTCCAGGTCGTTCAGCATGGCTATCCATCCATCAAAATCAAGTTTAAATTCATTCAGCACAACCGAATTTTCTTTAAACGTGTATTTGCTGTTTTTTAAATCCATGTCAATGTTCATCGTAATATCAGACTTCACTTTTTTCATGTATGCCATACCACCCATTGAAAAATCAATGGCATCAGTTGTAGTTGTGGTCTCGAGCAAACTTTGGTCGGCCGTAAAATCACCTGTTCCGGTATGGTTAAGCTTGTCAATTTTCAGGTATGTTCCGCCCTGCCTGTCGTCATAAATGATGTTGGTGTTTTCAACATAATATTTTTGAAGTTTAAGGGCGAAATTTGAGGCGGTGTCCTCTTTTTGTTCGGGCGTTTTTTCTTCTTCGGTTTTAACAATGTCCCAATTGGCCTTACCGTTCTCAAGCACCAGGGCGTGTATGTTGGCATCAACTATCCCTATTTTTTTAATGTCTATTTTATCGCCCCAAAGCACACTTTTAATGTCAACTGTTACCAACAGGCTTTTTACCTTGAGTAAATTTGTTCCTTTAAACTCCTTGATCCCGTTGAGCTCAACGTTCTTTAACTCAAGGGTAAAATTCGGGAACGTTGAAATAAGGGTCATACCGTAATCCTCGCATTTGAATTCAGCGTTCAGGTTGTTGTTTATTTCTGTTTTTACATATTCAAAAATTTGTTTCTGGAACAGGAAAGGCAATATTACAGCCAGCAGGAGCAGCACAAGGAATGATATGCCCGTCCATTTGAGTATTCTTCTTAACAAGCTTTTTTTCTTTTTGGGTTCACCCGTATTTTTCTTTTTGAACATAGGCATTTGTATTTAAAGTTTTGTTGTTCGGTTTAGTAATATAAAATCGGCACACACCATGGCCGCCATTGCCTCCACTATGGGAACCGCCCGGGGTAACACACAGGGGTCGTGCCGGCCTTTCATTTCCAGTATTGTTTGTTTGCCCGCGGTGTCAACGGTGACCTGTTGTTTTAAAATGGTGGCCGTTGGCTTAAAAGCAACATTGAAATACACGGGCATACCATTGGTAATTCCGCCTTGTACACCACCAGAACGGTTGGTTTTTGTTTTTATACTTTTATCGTGTATGAATTCATCGTTATGCTGGCTTCCTTTCAACAACGTTCCGGCAAACCCTGAACCGTATTCAAAGCCTTTAACGGCATTAATGCTCAACATGGCATGGCCCAGCACAGCATGAAATTTATCAAAAACTGGTTGACCAAGTCCTGCAGGCAACCCTTTTATTACACAGGTAATTGTACCGCCCAGGCTATCGCCATCCTTTTTTGCGTTTTCAATGGCGCTTGTCATGTCATGCGCAACGGCCGCATCGGGGCAGCGTACGGGTGTTAATTCAATGGATGCGGGGTCAACTTCAACCGGATCAATACCACTTTCAATTGCGCCCACCGAGCGCACGAATGCGTATAGGCTTACACCGTTATGTTTTAAAAACAGTTTGGCAAAGGCACCGGCAACAACCCTGCTGGCGGTTTCGCGCGCACTTGAGCGCCCTCCCCCGCGGTAATCCCTTATACCATATTTGGCTTCATACGTGTAATCGGCATGTGAAGGCCTGTACGTATTTTTTACAGTGTCATAGTCATGGCTTTGCTGGTCAAGGTTGGCAATTTCAAACCCAATGGGGGCACCCGTGGTTTTATTGTCAAAAATCCCAGAAAGAATTTTTATGGTGTCAGTTTCATTGCGTTGTGTGGTAATGGCGCTTTGGCCGGGCCTGCGCCTGTCCAGTTCAGCCTGTATGAAAGCGGTACT
The DNA here is from genome assembly GCA_035628535.1 of Flavobacteriales bacterium. GTDB lineage: Bacteria > Bacteroidota > Bacteroidia > Flavobacteriales_D > UBA2798 > DASPJQ01. The sequence continues at coordinate 10,455 of DASPJQ010000945.1, forward strand.
GATGTTCAGGCCGGCCGGGCATCCTTCAAGAATACCTCCAATGGCAGGCCCGTGGCTTTCGCCAAATGAAGTAAGCCTGAAAATGTTTCCGAAGGAATTGCCGGTCATAAAATCTTAAAAATAGCATAGATTACCTTATTAAGAGGTTGTAAATGATTAAATTTTGAACTTTTTGGCAAAAAAATCCCATAACCGGGGGCAGAACGCCCACATTTCAAATAATCTCCACAATGAATTAACGCTGCCGTAATTTTCTATATATAAAAAAACGGATTATTTGTGTTATGACTAAATCATCAACTGAAAGAAGAACCCTGTTCATACTAAATATTGCCATAATATTTAGTCAATGCGGGAAGAGCAGTACTGAGGCCCTGAGCGGAAAGCAGGAGCTTTATATCAAAGGTTCGAATACCGAACTTGAACTGGTGCAAAAATTAAGCGAAGAGTTAGGCAGTGTCAACCATGATTTTATGGTAACCGTTGAAGGTGGCGGATCACAAACAGGCATTGACGGGCTTATTGATGGTAAAATTGACATTGCCAATGTTTCGCGCCAAATGAATGAAGAAGAACTTGAGCTTTGCGGCAAAAAGCGTGTTAAACCCACACCGGTTATATTTGCAGTTGACGCCATTGCTATTGTAACCAATTCAAAGCTGGGGGTTGACAGCCTTTCCATTCAACAGGTGGCTTCGCTTTTTTCAGGTGAAATTACCAATTGGAAAGAACTGGGTGGACCCGATCTGCCGGTACATTTATACGGCAGGGATGAAAATTCAGGAACCAACATGTTTTTTAAAGACAAAATCCTTCACCACGATTACAGTGCAAACATCAAGACCTACTCAAAGTACACGAAAATAATTGAGTCGGTTAAAAATGATATATCAGGTGTTGGCTATGTAAGCCTGGGCCATGTTATGGATCTTAACGGTCGTCCTTCGCCTGATATATGGGCCTGTTATATTTATATTGAAGGAGGAAAAGCCGTCTCGCCCTATGAGGTAGGCGCCATTGTTGACGGCACTTATCCCATCATGCGTCCATTGTACCAATACTGCAATGGCACCCCGCAGGGCGCTATAAAAAAGTTTATTGAATTTGAATTATCACCAAAAGGCCAGGAAATCATAAGCAAGTGCGGCTTTTTTCCAATAAGCGATAACCATAAGCGCATCAACAGGGAAAAACTCGTCCAATAGGCCTTGTATTTACAGGCTTCGGGATAATTTTTTTAATGCCGTTCAAACGCATTGAAGAAAAAATTTCCTTCAATCAGCGCGTTTTCGTCACTGTCACTACCATGAACTGCATTTTTTGCCTTTGACTCAGCATACAATTTACGAATTGTGCCTTCGGCAGCCTGGGCAGGGTCGGTAGCACCAATCAGTTCGCGAAATGCTGCAACGGCATTGTTTTTTTCTAAAATCGCTGCATAAATTGGTCCGCTGGTCATATAATCAACCAATTCTCCATAAAAGGGCCGTTCTTTGTGCACCTCATAAAATTTACCGGCTTGTTCACGGCTTAAACGGGTGTATTTTAAGGCAATAACTTTAAAACCAGCTCCCAGTATTTTATCCAGGATTTTGCCGGCATGGCCATTTTCAACCCCATCAGGCTTGATCATGGTGAATGTGCGATTTCCACTCATCTGCTAAAAATTTGGCCAAAAGTATAAAAAATATAAGGTAAGCGGCCATTAATCAGCAAAGACCGGTAAAAACTGAAAAATATTGCTATTTTTGCGCTAAACGAACGAACTATCCAGATGAAAAACCTTTTAATCGCAGGCATATGTGCCTTGCTTATTGTACCGGCACTTACGGGCTGTGGCGGTGAAGAAAAGAATGAAGTTACGGTGAACAACGATACTGTTCCGAAGGAAGATACAGCCCAGCTCCAGGACGAAATTTTTTACCAGATTCCTACCCCGAACGAATTGTTTGGTATCATTAAGCAAATTGGAGGCAAGGGAAATCAAAGCATCCTTCATAAGGTTGATGCGGCATCGAAGTACAGTGACCCCCGCCAAAAAGCCCTCAATTTTGGTATTTACAGTGCCGATCTTGCCTATGCAAGTTCATACGATTTTGGCACTTTAAATCTTGACTATCTTAATCTTATAAAGAAAATGGGCGATGAGATGGATATTTCAGGGGCCTTTGACAAAACGGTTTTTGAGCAGGCTTCCAAAAACATTGACAACAATGATTCCATCATGAAAATTTCCAATGGTTTGTATTTTAAAGCATACTCATACCTTGAGGAAAACGAACGTGGCACGACACTTGGTAATATCGTAACGGGAGCATGGATAGAATCACTTTACCTTATTACAAGCGTAGCAGGACCTTATAAGGATAAAGACCCTATTATACAACGTATTGCCGAGCAGAAATACAATTATGAAAACCTTTGGGGTTTCCTTATGAAGTATGAAAGCGATGAAGGCATTAAAAAAACCATTTCTGAGCTTGAAGAACTTGGGATGATATTTGACAGCCTTGAAACGGTTGAGACAGGTGAGGCCAAAGTTGAAGAAAAAGACGGTAAAAACGTTATTGTGGGTGGAAGTGATATTGTGATCAATAAAACGCAGTACGAAGAACTGGTGAAAAAAATAAAAGAACTAAGAACTAGAATGATAACCGTAAACGCTTAAAAGATTATGAAAAAACTAGCATTAAGCATACTGGCAATACTGGCTATAAATAACCACAGTTTTTTGATTGCGCAGCGTGGTAGTTGTTCGGGTGAGCATAACTATTGTTTTCCGGATAAAGAAAAGAAAAAAGGTGCGGGAAAAGACGCATGGCAATATAACAACCAAAGCAAAAGCGGTTTGTTTGCCGAAAATGAAACCACCGAAATTACCCTGGTAACGTATAAGGATACCGAATACATGCTGGCGTTTTGTTCTGATAACGATATGCTGGAAGGTAAAATCCAGTTTAAACTGTATGATTTCGTAACCAAGCAGATTGAGAAAAAACGCGCTGGAAAAGTTAAATTTGTTGATCCAACCGACTCCACCGGTATGCGCATGCTTGAACGTGACACGGTTTACAAAGACATTGCTTATGAAAAAAGCAAAAAGCTTTTATTTGATAATACCAAAAAAGAAAACGTTCAGCACTTTGAGTTCATCTCTGAAAAAACACGCAAACTCCTGGTTGAAGTATTTGTACCGGGTACTGAAGGTGGCGCTGAGGCCTCAACCGGCAAAAAGAATACCCCTGACGACAAGGAAATAAAAGCGGCTACTTACAGCTGTGTTGGCATGCTGGTAATGCACCAAAAAGCCCTTGTAACCGGATTCCAGAAATAACATTGGTTCTAATTTATAAGGCGTAGTCAGGTTAAAATCGGGCTACGCTTTTTGCATTTTTAAGAGAGTTGCTGTATGAATGCAACTTAACTTTACACGATGAACAAACAGGTACCTTTAGCAACCGGTCAGGCATATATTGATGAAGCCATCAAAATAATTGCCGGGGCCCAATCCATTGTTATTACCGCACATCAAAACCCCGATGGCGATGCCCTTGGATCGGCTTTGGGTCTATGGCATGTAGTGAAAGCCATCAACAAAAACTGTGTATGCCTCATGCCTGATGCATTCCCTCATTTTCTTGCATGGATGCCAGGCACCGACCAGATTAAAATTTTTGATACCGAAAAAGAAAAAGCGACCGGCTTGCTGAAACAGGCCGGACTCATTTTTTGCCTTGATTACAATGCGCCCGAAAGAACCGGGCAGGCTATGGGTGAAGTGCTCAAAACGGCACCTGCATATAAAATCATGATTGACCATCATCCACATCCGGCCGATTTTTGCGACCTAACCATTAACGAACCGGCCGATTGCTCAACCGCGCAACTCATATACCGCTTTATTGTTACGCTGGGTTACCAAAACCTGATTACCGCGAATGCAGCGACCTGCCTGTACACCGGTATTATGACCGATACGGGTTCGTTCAGATACCCTTCAACAACGGCCCTCACACACCATATAACGGCAAAACTTATTGAAGCCGGTGCCAATAACGGGCAGGTCCATATAAATGTTTATGATACCAACAGCGAATCCAAATTACGACTAACAGGATATGCACTTACGCAAAAACTTACGGTACTCAGGCAACATGCAACAGCCTACTTTGTATTGACGGCCAAAGAACTGGCCGACTTCAATTACCAGAAAGGCGATACCGAAGGATTGGTCAATTATGGATTAAGCATTGAAGGAGTTAAACTAGCCGCTATTTTCATGGAAACCGAAGGACTGATAAAAATCTCTTTTCGCTCAAAAGGAGATGTTCCGGTAAATGAATTCATGAGCAATAATTTTAGCGGAGGCGGACATAAAAATGCGGCAGGCGGGCGCTCAAACAAGAGTCTTGATGTAACCATTCATCATTTTTTGAGTTTAATACCCGCATTTATGGACCAGTACAAATGAAAAAATACATCATTTTTTTATTTATTTTAACAATCGGCAGTTGCACGTCCCCGCAGGAAGAAGAAATCCCGATTGCGTACAACGATGTAAAAGACACCTTGCAAAAATGGAACAAAATAAACCATGCGCAGGAGATACTTGACATTGAAGCATACATCAAACGTCACGGATGGAAAAATGTACAAAGTACCGGCAGCGGGCTGTATTATGTAATTTATAAAAAAGTTGACACCAATCAGGTAAAAGCCAGGCCGGGCCTGGTGGCGCGCATCAACTATACTATTACGTTGTTGAACGATACGGTATGTTATAGTTCTGAGGGAAAACCTGATGATTTTGTGATTGGCATGGACAATGTTGAAAGTGGTTTACACGAAGGCATTACCTATATGCGCAAAGGTGAAAAAGCAAAGATTTTAATGACCAGTAACATGGCGGCAGGCCTGGTTGGCGATATGGACCAGATTCCCCCGCAAAGCAGCCTGATTTTTGATATTGAATTGGTTGATTTGATTGACCCCGCTACAAAACGAACATATGTTGAACCTGGTAAAAAAACTGTAAAATGAACCGGCAAATTTTTATCCCGTGCAATGTATGGTTCTGCGTTTTTGGCGCGGCCTGCATTGTTATAACAGGATGCAATGCCGAAGGCATAAAAGAAAAAGAAACGCAGGTTGAACAAAACAACTCATATGACAGTGCCGATAAAAAATTGGCCGTACCGCAGGACTCGGTTGCGCAAAATTTTGATTCGGTATTTGCATTCAGCGAAAAAAAGCCGGTTGACAGCCTTCGCCTTAAGTCGGGTGTTAAGCTTACCTGGCTGGTGCGTGGCAGTGGTAATGCTGTAAAAAAATATGATGTTGCCGCCATCAATTACCGGGGGGCAATTGAAAACGGAAAAGAAATTGAAAGCAACGAACTGTTTAAAAAACCCATTCCCTATGTGGTAGGAATCGGGATGACGTTTGACGCCTTTGATGAAGTGCTCTCAACATGCAGGTATGGTGATAAAATTCGTTTTATCATTCCGGCCGACAAAGCGTATGGTAAAAAAGGACGCGGCAGTACCATTCCCCCCAATGCAAACCTTGTTTATGAAATTGATGTGGTGCAACGCATTGAAGGTAAAAAGACAGCATCGGGATGCGAATACTTTATCCTTTATAAACCAGATGTTGAAAAAACACAGCCGGAGTTTGGCGATAGGGTTGAACTCAGCTTCATGGGTTGGGTGAAAAAAACCGGGCGTTTGTTTGAAGCTTCGGCCGCCAACGGAAAACTGGCTGAATTTACCTTGGGCGATGGTGGCGCCATCAAAGCCTGGCAGGAAACGGTTATGGAAATGCACCAAGGCGAAAAAGTATTGGTACTGGCACCGGCCGAAGCCTGTTATGGAAGCAAAGGCGTTCCTGAATTGGTTCCGGCAAACAGCGACCTGGTTTACATTCTCGAATTAAAAAATGTGGCAAAAGAAAAATAGTTTTCGTGATGAAATTTTGGGAGTTCGATTCTATTTTTCGCAATTATCCGGAAAAATTATAAATTATATTGAGCCAGCCTGCCTGGGAAAAATTCCAATTGCAACGCAGGGAATTTAACAGCTATAAATCGACCCAAAACCGTGACATACTTGACCAGGAAATTCCGTTTGAAATAGCGCATTATGCGTGTGAACTTTATTCTGGCAGGTTTTGGCTTTATTTCAAAGCGCACCCGTACGTACTTTCAAGCTATAAACAACATACCGGTGAACCATGCCAGGAAATGGTTTGTTCAGAAGCGTTTGTGCGGTTTGGGCCAGTGCCCTTGAAGATGCATTGGAAAAAGGCCTAACACGGGTAACCGATCGTGTTTTAAACAACGAGAGGTATATATTTTACGGGTCAATGAAAATTCATGGGGGCCGGGGCTGCTGGTTGATTTACGATGCAATGCATATGTTTTGCAAAAAGGCGATGTGGTAAAAACAATTGACGAATTAGGGCAGTGGGAAATCAAGACCTTATTCCGTCCGAACATACCGGAAGAAATTAAACAGGCTGTTCGCATACGCAATTCATAGGGAATTTATACCTACGAAGTTGACTTTTTAACTGTGAAGGAAAAACCACGCCTTGCTACGGTTTTGAAACTGGTAAAATCGGGAAATTCTGGCTTAACGTAAGTGCGTGACAGGTTAACTACTTATGGTCAATTGCCTTCGGTTCTTTTGCGGGCATTACGAAATTTTATAATGGCATATAACAGCAATAAGCAAAACCCAACCATGGCGATAACAAAATACAAAAAGTTAAGCCTGTGCGCCAGTTCAATCACAAATACAATTCCCACCAGGAATACCGAAGCAACCTCGTTCAATACACGCAGCGCAAACGATGAACACACCGCCTGGTCATGCTGGTATTTTTTGTACAACCAGCCGCAATAAAAATGATAAACCAGCAGCAAGGCCACCAATGCCAGTTTTAACTGCATATACGAAGCGTACAGTAAAACAGGTTGCATATACAGCATAATGCTTCCAAAAATTACGGTAAGGATCATGGAAGGGTAGGTTATGCCGATCCACAACGGACGCTCCATTTTTTTATATTGTGAAACAAGAATTGTTTTGTGGGGTTCGGGTTTTTGCAACGCTTCGGTATGGTTCACGTATAAGCGTACAATGTAGAACAGGCCGGCAAACCAGGTTACAACAAACACAATGTGCAGGCTCTTTATAACCGCGTATATATCATAGCTTTCCAACGGTATAAAGGTATAAATTATTGAACATCCTTTTCACCACAAAAATTACTGTACATTTGTTGCATACCGCATGCATTATGAAAACCAAAAGAGCTGCTGAAACCCTTGCAGTTACTACAAAAGTAGTACTCCCCAATGATACCAACCAACTTGGCAATTTATTCGGGGGGCAGTTGCTGGCCTGGATGGACGAAATTGCCGCAGTAAGCGCGCACCGCCATTGCCGCAGGGTAGTGGTAACCGTTGCCATCAATAACGTTGCTTTTAAAAGCCCCATTAAATTGGGCGATATTGTTACGCTTGAGGCCAAGGTCTCACGTTCGTTTACCAGTTCAATGGAAATATTCATTGATGTATTTGTTGAAGACCGCATTACGGGTGTAAAAACAAAAAGCAATGAGGCCATTTATAATTTTGTGGCCGTTGATCAAAACGGGTCACCCATTGAAGTGCCTGAACTGGTTCCTGAAAGCGATGATGAAAAAAAACGGTATGACGGGGCGTTGCGAAGGCGTCAGCTCTCGCTTATTATTGCAGGAAAAATGAAACCCGATGATGCTACCGAACTAAAGGCCCTGTTCAGTCACTGATGCAATGTAGCGGGCATTGTGGTCCAACATGCATTTAAAATGTTTTTTCGGGCATTTATCAAAACCCAGTTTGCTGCACGGCCTGCAGTCAAGTGAATTGTTTTCAATCAGTATACTTCCTTCACCCGGCATATACGGGTACATACCGAAACCGGGAACCGTATTGCCCCAAACGCTAATGATTTTTTTATGAAATGCGGCTGCAATGTGCATTAATCCTGTATCAGATGTAATCACAACCGCTGCGTTTTTTATGTAGTGGGCCGATTGTTGTAAGTTTGTTTTACCAACCGTATTAACAGCATGTGAAAATTTGGCTGCCAGGGTCTCTGCTAATGTTGACTCGGCAGGCCCTCCCAATAAAACAACCGGGTGTTTAATGTGCGAAATAATTTCTTCCAGTTTTTGCTCAGGAATGCGCTTGGTATAATAAGTCGCTCCTAAAACCAAGGCTACATATGTTGTTTTTAAAAAATCAATTTCACTTGCTGAAAACAGTTCTTCCTGCGGTTTCAGGAAAAAATCAAGCCCTTTTCCATCGTTCATTACATGTAGCTTTTTTACCGCTTCAAAATACCGGTCAACAATATGGACTTTTGGCATTTTGTCGATTTTGAAATAGACCAGTAGAAATTTTTTAAAATTTAACTTGGGGAATGAGTAATGGCGGGCATACAATACCGACCGCACCCAGCTGCTTTTACCGTTTTTTTGCAGGTCAATTACATAATCGTATTTTTCTGCTTTTAAAGCATCAAGTACTTCCACAGGATGTTCATCCATGAAGTGAAATTTAGAAATATGGATATTGGTTTCAATGGACTCCCTGAATTTATGTTTTACCAGCATGTGAATTTCGCTACCGGGAATTTGTTCTTTCAGGGAGCGAATGACCGGTGTGCTCAACACAATATCGCCAATGGCGCTGAAACGGATTACAAGAATTTTTTTCAAGGGTTTAAAATTACAAAAACATAGACGGACCAATCATTAAAATAACGTAATTTGCATGCATTGGCAATGGAATTGACCGATACGCATTCACATATTTATCTTCCTGATTTTAAGGATGATATAGCCGCTGTCATCAAATCATGCAAGCAGACGGGCATACAACGCATTTTTTTGCCAAATATTGACCTGGAAAGTGTTGATGCCGTTTTAAACCTGTCAGAAAATTATCCCGGCACCTGTTTTCCCATGATGGGTTTACATCCCTGCAGTGTTCTTGCCGATTTTGAAGAAGTGCTTACCAAATTAAAACCGCTTTTTGCACAACATAAATTTTACGCTGTGGGCGAAATAGGTATTGATTTGTATTGGGACAAAACGTTTATTGAGCAGCAAAAAATTGCTTTTGCCATGCAAATTGAATGGGCCAAGGAAATGGGTTTACCCATTGTGATCCACGTGCGCGAATCGTTCAACGAAGTGTTTGAAATCGTTGACAAACTCAACGATGACCGGTTAACAGGAATTTTTCATTGTTTTACAGGTGATGTAAGCCAGGCGCAACACATTATTGATTATGGCGGATTCAAATTAGGCATTGGCGGTGTGGTTACCTATAAAACATCTACGTTGCCCGAAGTATTAAAATCAGTACCACTTGAACACATTGTACTGGAAACCGATTCGCCTTACCTTCCACCGGTCCCGTTTCGCGGCAAACGCAACGAAAGCGCGTATGTAATGTATGTGGCCAAAAAACTTGCCGAAATTTACGGAATTCCGCTGGCAAGAATTGCAGATGTGACAACAAAAAACGCCAATGAAATTTTTAAAACAATGTGATGAAAAAAATTGCAGTACTTTTTTTTTCACTTAGTTTCCATTCCACTATTTCATTTGCAGCAATCGGGACTCGTTTCCTGTTAAAACCAGCCATTCATCAGGGTTGGCGTACTATGGGCGAACTATCCACAGGAATTATGCATGGTAATAAGTGGGGCGGTTATTTGGCAACAGCGGGAACCGAGTTCAATTTCCAGCGCAATCGGTTTATTTTGGGTCCAAAGGCCACGTGCGATTTTTGGCTAAGTGGCATGGTTGCAGGTGCAAGTTTTACTTATTATACTGATTTTGATAAAGGAACGTTGTATTTCAATCCGCATTTAGGTTCCATTATTTATTTCGGTTGGAATATTCCTTTAATGCGCAATCATATGAAGGATCGTGTAAATACATATACCTTTACATTGATTATTCCTATACCAATTGGTAATGACCTTTCCATGCGTAAATACTACAAAAAGTGGCACCTGGAAGAAAAAGAGAGAACTAAGCTTCACAATAAACAAACTTCTATTCAATCCCAAGTAGAATGAACACTCAACCCAGCATACTGTTAATTTATACAGGCGGAACCATTGGTATGGTTGAAGATCCGGCAACTGGTCAATTAAAGCCTTTTGATTTTAGTCACCTGCACGCACAAATACCGGAACTCAATAAACTGAATGTAAAACTCACCTGTATTTCGGTTAAACAACCCATTGATTCAAGCAACATGGACCCACAGCGGTGGACTGAAATTGCAGACACCATCTTTGAAAACTACAACATGCATAACGGGTTTGTTGTATTGCATGGCAGTGATACCATGGCTTATACGGCATCGGCCTTAAGTTTTATGTTGCTCAACATAAATAAGCCGGTTATCTTTACAGGATCGCAATTACCTATTGGCACTATTCGTACCGATGGGAAAGAAAATATTTTAACTGCCATTGAAATTGCTGCAGCCAGGGAAAACGGGAAACCTGTTGTTGCCGAGGTTTGCATTTATTTTGAATACAAACTGTTCCGCGGTAATCGCACATCAAAAATAAGTACCACCCAATTCAATGCGTTCAGTTCGTCCAATTATCCGTTACTGGCCGAAGCCGGTGTAACCATCCAATACAACCACCAGGCCATTCAGAAAATAACGGATAAGGAACTTACGTCATTTACCGGGTTTGACACCAATATTGCCATACTACGCATTTATCCCGGTATTTCACCTGCGCTGATCAGGCATATGTTGGCCGCACCCGGCCTGAAAGCCGCCATACTTGAAACGTTTGGTGCAGGCAACATGACCACCAACGATGCCGTGATCAACGAACTTAAATCGTTTATCGCATCAGGTAAATCCATTGTAAACATTACACAATGCCATACCGGTGCTGTTGAACAGGGTAAATATGAAACCAGCGCCAAACTTAACGGCATTGGTGTAATATCAGGCCATGATATGACCAGCGAGGCCGCTTTGACCAAACTCATGTATTGCCTGGGTAAAAACATGGGCCCTAACCAGGTAAAATGGGCCTTTGCCGAAAACTGGT
>DASPJQ010000946.1:0-7016 GCA_035628535.1 Flavobacteriales bacterium
TTGCTTATAATTGATTTGACAATTGGGTTTTTCTTTCCCACAACCGCAGTAATTTTATCTTCAACAATACGGGTTATGGAATCGGTGTAGGTTGGCGCGGTTCCCTGTGGCAGGTTAATGTAAGCATAAACAAAGTTGGGTTCGCTTTTCGGAAAAAACTCAACACCCGGCTTGGCAATAATCAATGCGCCAATGGAAACAAAAAACAATACCACCACACTGAAAAGTGTAAGATAAGGTCGCCAGAACTTGTTTTCAGCCCCAAGAAATACACGTAACACTTTTACATAACTGCGCTGTACGGCCGGCCAGGTTCTGGTTTGAAATTTCGCAATCACCCGGTTCAATACAAAACGATTGAGCATATAGAATAAAAGCAGGAATGTAAGCAGGTTTCCTACAAGCAGGTTTCCTCCTGAATAAAACAATAATGCAAAAATGGCCATTGCAAAAACAGTGTATTTTACACTGCGGTTCCAGGCTTTATATTCCTTTTGGTGTTCTTTCATGAAATCAACCGCAAACACCGGATTAATGATGTATGCCACCAGCAGTGAAGCAAGCAGTGTTACAATTAAGGTAACAGGCAGGTAGAACATGAATTCACCAATTACACCGTCCCAGAAAGCAAGCGGAATAAACGGTGCAAGCGTTGTGAGCGTTCCTGATAATACCGGTAAAAACACCTCACCTGCCGCCTGTTTTGCAGCTTCAACTATGCTGATTTTTCCATTGGCAAAAATGCGGTGGGTATTTTCTATTACTACAATGGCATCGTCAACCACAATTCCCAGGGCTAACAGGAAGGCAAACAGCACAATCATGTTCAGGGTAAAGCCCAGGTTTGGCATAAGCATAAAAGCAATGCACATACTAAGCGGAACACTAAGGGCCACAAATATGGCGTTGGTGGCGCCCATAAAGAACATGAGGATTATAACAACAAGAATAAAACCAATGATAATGGTATTGATCAGGTCATGAAGGGTCACTTTGGTTTGCTGGCTTTGGTCGCCTGTAATGGTAATGGACAGGTCAGAAGGCAAAACCGAATGATTCTTTTTTTTAAATTCGGCAATTTGTTCGGGAGTGAGCTCTTTTTCCTTGTAGTATTCCTTTGCAAATTCTCCGTTTGGTTGCGCTGCCACAATCAACTCTTCAATTTTGCTGCTTGCCTCAATCAGGTTAGCGCCCCCGCGTTTAATTACGTTGAGCGTAATAACATTTTTGCCATTCATGCGTGCAAAACTTTCCTGTTCCTTGGTAGTGTCCAATACGGTAGCTATGTCTTTCAATTTGTAATTACCACCGCTCATTGAATTAACGGTAGTATTCTGCAATTCTTCAATGTTTTGAAATTCCTTTTTAACACTCAGGATTTTCTTCTGGCCTTCCACTTCAACCGTACCACCCGTTATAGTCATGTTTTCAAATCCAACCGCCCGTTCAACATCTCCCAATGTCAGATCAGCGGCCTGGAGTTTATACATATCAACGTTGATTTGTATTTCCCTTTCAGGAGCGCCAATCAACTCGGCACGGGTAATTTCCTTCATACTTTCAATACGGTCCTGTAACAATTCGGCATATTGCTTTAATTCGGCCGTACTGAAATTTCCCGCAATGTTGACTTTCAAAATAGGGATTACATCCGAAAAATTCATTTCAATCACCTGTGGGTCGGTGGGCAGGTCTTTCGGCAAATCCTGTTTTGCCTTATCAACTGCGTCCTCAACACGCTTTTTGGCAACCGCTACATCTACATCGGTATTGAACTCAACCACCACACTGCTGAAATCCTGCACCGAGTTACTGATCATTTTTTTTACACCGCTTATTGCTTTTAATTGTTTTTCCAGCGGCTTGGTTACGGTATTTTCAATATTGGAAGGTGATGTTCCGGGGTATATGGTACTGATGTAAAATTGCGGAACCACAATTTCCGGGAACTGTTCCTTGGGCAATGCCTGGTAAGCCCTGATGCCGGCAAATACAATAATGATTGTAAGGATATAAATACTGGTTTTATTCTTAATGGCCCAGGTACTCGCAAAAAATTCTTTTATCTTATGTGCGCTCATGGTTTGTTTTTTAAGTCTGGGTTATTTTTGAATTTTTACAATTTCGCCATCGGTCAAACCGGTTTGACCGATGGTAATCACTTTATCACCGGTACTCAAACCTTTGGTTATTTCAACGTATCCTTTATAGCTCATACCTGTTTCAACCGGTGTTTTTTTGGCCCTATATTTTCCTTTTTCTTCAACCAATATCAAAACGTACTTTCCATTGGCGTCTTTTTGCACAACAGTTGACGGCAATACCAATGCGTTTTTATTTTCATAATCAATAATGGAAATCTTGGCCACCATATTAGGCGCCAGGCGATCATAGTGTTTTTTATCAATGTTCATTTCCACATTAAATGTCCGGTTCAGCGGGTCAATTTGCTGACCTGAATATTTAATTTTCGTGTCAAATTCCAACGAAGCATCTGGCACCTTCACAATAGCAGAATTTCCTTTTTTTACGTTGTTGATATAAGCTTCGGCCATTTCGGCTTTGACTTTAAGGTTGGTTTTGTTTACAATGCCAATAACGGGCATGCCGGGTGCAATTACCTGCCCGGGTTTGATATCAACTGCGTCAACGGTACCGTTAATAGGCGATTTAATCCGGCTCATAGCAATTTGCTGGTTAAGGGTTGCAATGCGTGAGTCCAATGCATCCACGTTGTTTTTTGCGCTCAGGTACTGAACTTCGCTGCCAATGTTTTGTTTCCACAGGCGTTCCTGTTTTTCAAAAAGGGTGTACGCAAAATTGCGTTGCAGTTTCAGTTCCTGCAGGCCCTGCATCATGGTTGCGTTGTCCGTTTCGGCCAGTAACTGACCACGGCTTACTTTGTCGCCTACTTTAACATAAACTTTGGTAACGCTTCCACCCATTTCTCCGCCTATTTTTACGTTTTCGTCACCGTCAATTTTACCCATTACATCAATGCCGTGTGTAAAGGTGGTGGGCACCATTTCGGTTGATACAACGGTTTTTGTTCCGATTTCTTCTTCTTCGCCCGTGCCGCCTACTTCTTTGCGCAGTTTCTCCACTTCGCTGGCAAGTTTTGCTACTTCCGCTTCTTTGGCCTTTAGCTCTTCCTGCTTTTCTTTGAGTTGTTCTTTCTTCGATTTTTCGCTACCACCACAAGCCACCAAAAACAAACTGAGTGCAAGTGCCGTAATTTTTATGGGTTTCATATATGTTGGTTTCATAAGGTTTTAATTTATTTGTGTACTAATTTGTTTTTACAGGACTCATGAATGCTGGCGCATTTGTCGTTTTATTTGCTTGACGGGTTTGCCAGTGTGCCGTAAGCTTTGTCCATTTCGGCTTTGCTGTTCAATACGGTGTACAAACCGTTGATGTAATTGGCCTGGGCGTTCAGGTATTGCATTTGGGCCTGGTTTAATTCCAAACTGGTTGAAATACCTTCTTTGTATTTGATCAATGTTTTTTGCTGGATCCTGTCGGCCAGTTCCAGCGACTGTTTAAGCGTGTTCAGGCTTTCAAGTGAAAAATTCAGGTTGAGCCGTGCATTTTCGGCAGCCAGTTTCAAACCGTTTTCGGCATTTTGCATGGTGGTTACCGACTTTTCAAGACCCATTTTAGCCTGCTGCACTTTTGCCTGGCGCATGCCGCTTGCAAAAACCGGCACGGTGAGTTTAAGGCCCCAAATGGTTGTCGGAAACCACCTGCGGTTGTCAAACATGTCAAGATTATTGCTTGGTAAATTGTAGGAATGTGTAATAAAAGCACCTAACGAAGGATAATATTTGGCTTTTTCGTTCATGAGCGTATACTCACCCAATTTCACCTGCGTTTGCAGCAATTTATACTCAGGTAAAGCGGCCGGTGTAAATTCCCTGGAAACGTAGTCGGCCGGATTGAAAGCTGCGTTCAAACTGTCAATGCTTTGGGTAATGGTTATTTCCTTTCTAACATCAATGCCCATGTTTAATTTCAACAGGTTGTACGCCATTTTTTTCATGTTTTCAGCACGCATTATGTTGTTGCGCATACCCTGAACGGTTAGTTCCAGTTGCTCTACGTCCTGCTTTTCAATCAACCCTTCCTTTTGTATGGCTTCGGTTTCGCCTTTTAGTTTTTCCATTTGCACTAACGTAGTGCCAAGGGTCTTGATGTTTTCATCAGCAATGGCGGCCATATAATATGCTTTAACCACTTCGTTTTTCACATCCACTGTGGTTTTTTGTTCCAGCAGGGTTTGAAGTTCCAGAGCGGTTTTTGATGTTTTGATGGCCACAAAGTACGAGCCGTCAAAAACCAATTGCGAAAGCGTAGCCCCTGCGCTTGTCTGGTACTTGGTACCGAATTGTACCGGCACCAGCAGGTCGTCAGGTGCTCCCGGGCTAAAGGCGCTGGCGGGCACTACGGTGGTGGGTATGTTCAGGAAATGGTTGAACGAAGCTTCAACGTTCAATTGCGGAAGTCCCATAGCCGTTATTTCCCGTTGACGTTGTTTGAATATGTCAATGTCTTTTTGCGCATTTTTAACCAATGGGCTGTTTTTTTCAGCGTAGGCAATGGCGGCATTGAGTGTAAAAGAAGTTGAAGTTGTGTCCTGTGCCCGGCTTATAAGGGGTAAAAAGGCAAGTACATATATCAGTGATTTTTTACTCACAGCCTTTATTGTTTTTTCATAGGTGTTCGTGAAACGTAGTTCGGCAAATACCGAAAAAACGTTATGTTTTACCAATACTTCGTATTTCATGGTTTTATGATAAAAAAGATTTGAGTTTACTGTTAAGCTGTTTGTGTCCTTTTTCGCTGGCAATGCCGCGCAAATGGTAACGCATAAGCTCGGCATAAATGGTACCGAAATCGTATTTCTGCAATACGGGATCAGTACGGTCAGTCATGGCGTATACTTTAGTAACAAAAGCGCGGGCAATAATTTCGGGGTTCAGGTCCTCGCGGTAATAACCTTCGGCCATCCCTTTTTCCAAGTTGCTTTTCACAGCATCAAACACAAAATGCAACTGATGGTTGTTCATCATTTGCCAGGCCTCGGGGTAATATTTCTCCAGGTCGTAATGAATTGAAGGATGGATGGAGGCAAATTTTTGCTTCACATGTTTGGTAATCATCAGGCATTCTTCCATAGCGTTGCCGGCTTGCTTTTGTATTTCGGCAACCATTTGTTTGTCTTCGTTGCAATATTTCTCAAGGGTTTTGAGAACAAGGTCCTGCTTGTCGGTCACAAACAGGTAAAGTGTTTTTTTGGATACCTTGAGTTCGTTAGCAATATCATCCATGGTGAGACTTTTAATCCCGTACTTCATGAAAAGTTTTGCGGCCTGTTCCAGTATCGCATTTAATTTTAAATCCATGGGGCCAAAAATAAAAACAAATTAAATATTGGAAACGGAAATTGTAAAAAATGTTTCCTTTGTGTTATATGTTTCCTGTAAAACACTGACAAATAGTTTATTGTATAGACAACTTTTGGAAACATTCCCCATAAATTAATATAGTGAAGCTTACGGGCCATATATTTTACCAATATTTCATTTATTTGTATCCGATATGAAAATGAAGACTCAACGCTCAGAAATTGCGGGTTTGCTAAAACACCAACCCGTTGGCTCGCAGGTAACCGTTATGGGTTGGGTGCGCTCATTGCGCAACGACCAGTTTGTGATTATTAATGATGGTACCTGCATGCCCAATTTACAGGCGGTAGTTGATTTTTCAAAATTCGGTGCCGATTTATTGAAGCGTACAACAACCGGTGCGGCCGTTTCGGTAACAGGCCAGTTGGTTGCTTCGCAGGGCAAGGGACAAGCCGTTGAGGTGATTGCTGAAAAATATGAAGTGCTTGGCGATTGCGATCACGATTCGTATCCGCTGCAATTAAAGAACCGTCCAAGCCTTGATTATTTGCGCGAGCATGCACATTTGCGTTTTCGCACCAATACATTTGGGGCGGTATTTCGCGTGCGTCACGCGTTGGGTTACGCTGTCCACGATTTCTTCCATAAAAACGGCTTCTATTATTTTCATGCACCCATTATTACCGCAAGCGATGCCGAAGGGGCCGGTGAAATGTTTGCCGTGACCACACTTTCGCTTGACAACCCGCCACGCACCAAGGAAGGCAAAGTTGATTACAAGGAAGATTTTTTTGGACGCGAAGCAAAACTAACGGTGAGCGGGCAATTGGAAGCAGAGCTTGCCGCCATGGCTTTGGGAAAAGTGTATACGTTTGGCCCCACTTTCCGCGCTGAAAATTCAAACACCACACGTCACCTGGCCGAGTTCTGGATGATTGAACCCGAAGTAGCGTTCAATGATTTGAACGATAACATGGACCTGGCCGAAGCGCTTTTAAAATACGTTATACAATATGCGCTTGACCATTGTGCCGAAGACCTGGAGTTTTTACAAAACCGTTTGAATGACGAGGAAAAACAAAAACCGCAAAATGAACGCAGTCCTATGCCGTTGGTTGAAAAACTGAAATTTTGCGTTGACAATGAATTTGTGCGGTTAACCTATACCGAAGCCATTAGCATTTTAATGAACAGTAAGCCCAACAAGGAGAAAAAATTCCAGTACCCTGTACAGGGCTTTGGCACCGATTTGCAAAGTGAGCATGAACGTTACCTGGTTGAAAAACATTTTAAAAAGCCGGTAATCCTTACCGATTATCCGAAGGAAATAAAAGCGTTTTACATGCGCCAGAACGATGATGGTAAAACCGTACGCGCTATGGATATTTTATTCCCCGGCATTGGCGAAATGGTGGGCGGCAGCCAGCGTGAGGAGCGTTTGGATAAACTGGAGCAGCGCATGAAAGAAATGCATATTCCCATTGAGGAAATGTACTGGTATTTGGATACAAGGCGATTTGGAACTGCCCCGCATGCTGGCTTTGGGTTAGGCTTTGAGCGCCTGGTGCTGTTTGTAACAGGCATGACCAATATCAGGGACGTTATTCC